>JAOHKZ010000002.1 GCA_028101545.1 Opitutales bacterium
AAAATTACCGCGTCCCAAGATGGTAACAGTATATATGCACCTGCCCTACCCGTTGATAATTATCTTACAGTTATAAAATCACCTCAGTCTATTTCGTTTGCTTCCATTGTAGATCATTCAGTGGGTGATTTCCCATTTTACTTGGACGCAAATGCCAGTTCCGGACTCCCTGTTCAATTTGGCACTTCAGATCCATCAAAGGCAACAGTTGCCAATGGAAGAGTATTTATTCAAGGACCCGGTTCAGTTACTATTACCGCATTTCAGCCCGGTGATAATCGCTTTGATTCGGCTACTTCGGTCGATCAGAATTTTACAATCGGCTATAGTAATTTATTTTCCAATTCCGCTCCAGGGCTTGAACTTTGGTTCGATGCAAATGATGTAAATGCAGATAATGAAGCAGATGGAGTTTATGATTTTATTTCTGGCGAACGAGTAAGTATGTGGGGAGATAAATCCGGTAACACTAACAACCCGATACAGTCCGAATTTAATAATATGCCTAAATGGACTCCATCTAGCTTAAATCAAAAACCAATTCTTTCTTTCGATTCGAATTCGAGTGAAGTTTTTGACATTAAATCCTCGGTAACAAATCCACAATTTATTTTTATTGTTCATAAGCAAAATGAAATTGGTTCTTCTAAAGTTTTAGGTGGAGATCTTTCAACCACTAACCCGGATGGCTATTTTAGTTTGGAGGCTGCCTCTGGTGGTATCGAGATTATCTCTGATCAAGTCACAACTAATTGGAGCGTAAATAGTTTACGGGTTGTCCCTCAAGGACAGTCGCTATGGATTAATGGTAAAGTTGTTGGTTCAGATTCCGACGCAGCATCCGCTTCGGCATTTGATAAAATAGGAGAGTCATTCAGCGGAGAGATTGCGGAGGTGCTTGTGTATAATGAATCCGTTAATTCTGTTAATAGACAGAAAATTGAAGGTTACCTTGCTCATAAATGGGGGCTGACTTCAGAATTAGATCCAATTCATCCTTATTCATCTACTCCGCCTTCCTTTGGTGGAGATCAATCGATTACATTCCCTCCCCTTGTTGACAAAGCTTTCGGAGATGACTCATTTCCTATCTTGGCAGTAGCAACTTCTGGACTTCCTATAACTTACATTTCCTCGAACCCCTCTGTTGCAACAATTGTTGGAAATATTGTTAAGATTAATGGACAAGGTTCCACTACTATTACTGCAATGCAATTAGGAGACGACCGTTATCATCCTGCTGATCCTGTTAGTAGAATTTTGTCGGTAATTCATCCGGGAATAAAAGATGAACAGATTATAACTTTTGAAGAAATTCCAGAAAAAGTTCGTGATGACCCCGCTTTTCAACTAATTGCAACCGCAGTTTCTTCAGGAGTTAATCATCAACCGGTTCGTAATCTACCAGTCAGTTTCACTATCATAAGTGGTCCTGCCAGTGTCAATTCTGTTGGTATTGTCACATTGGACGGATTGGAGGGGAATGTTACAATTAAGGCAAGTCAGAGCGGTAGTGCATATGTTAAACCTGCTCCCGATGTATTTCAGTCTTTTTATGTATCCTCTAAGCAAAGGCAGGAGATTCGCTTTCCCTTACTCTCTGAGCCTGGTGGTCTAAGGGATACTCCTCGTGGACATCGGCCTCTTGTTTTACAAGGAGTTCGATCTACAAGTGGAATTCCTATTAGGGTGTCGAGTTCTAATTCAAGTATAGTTCGAGTCTTTAAGGATAGCCAAATTATTCCTCTCGAAACTGGTACGGTTGATTTAACATTCAGTTCACCAGGGAATGATTATTTTGTTGCTGCTGAACCGGTAACTAAATCTATTAATATTATAGACTCAAATAAGTCAGTGTGGCGAATGTTCAGAAAAAACGATGTTAGATACACGGAAATTAATGATCGTTTCTCAGAAAGAATGCTTATCCAGAACTCGTTTCTGCAAAATGCGGATACTCTTAAGATTTTCAATGAAGATTATGTTGATTCTGATGGTGACGGATTCTCAAATCTTTTTGAAAGGGCAATTGGTTCTGATTCTTTAGGACCAGACCGAAAACACGATTTACCATTCTTCCCCATTCTTGCGGATAACCGTGTGAGAATTTCCTTCGTCAGGTATGTCGAACAAAATGGATCTACTATGAAAACGGCCGGAGAGGAGTTTAATTACCATGTTGAGCATAGTTATAATCTTCAAACTTGGAGCAGCACTGGGGTCGAGTTGGAAAAAACTGTTTATTTAGGTGGGGGAATGGAGCGACAAACCTGGGTTGTTTCTTCTTTAATACCCTCATTCGATAAGAGCTTTCTTCGTCTTCGAGTGACGACCCCTTAATAATAAAATCTTTAGCTGTTCTGTTTTCAGTTGCAATGATTATTCTGACATAGAAGATAAATTTTTAATCACATTAACATTATTTCCGAATGAAAAAAATTATAACATTATTTATACTCTCTCTGTTTTCCTTTACTTTATACGGCGGTGAGTATCCTGACATAAGTATCAAAGAACTACAAAAAGCTATAAAATCTGGAAAGGTTGCTGTAATAGATGTAAACGGTGCACGCTCATACAGCAAAGGGCACATTCCTACTGCAATTGACTTTTCAAGTGCTGGTAATCAACTGGCCAAATCTTTACCTGCTGACAAAAATACTTTAATTGTCTCTTATTGCGGAGGGCCTAGGTGCAGAGCTTATAAAAGAGGCGCTGATGCAGCATCTAAATTAGGTTATAAGAATGTAAGGCATCTATCCGCGGGTATATCAGGGTGGAAAAAGGCTGGTGCAGACATCGCCACAAAGTAGTTTTTCAATATCAATATTTTATAAAAAAGGCGTCACTTGACGCCTTTTTTATTACGTAGATAATCTTGGAGTAAATTAGATAAAGTATTATGGATTCTTTTTCTTTCTTCTACTCCAAGATAAGAGAATTCTTTAGGAACTTTTTCTGGATTAGATGTAAGAATAAAATGTAGTTTGGAAATTAAATGATTTTTGATTTGTAAGGGAAGGCCTTTAAAAGAATTTGAAAACAACATGTAACTGCACCTATTTTCGAAAAGTCTAGATTGTAAGTTTAATTTTTTTAATGAATGAACTTCGTTAATATTATTTTTTCCACTCTGGAAGTTATTAATATATTCAGAGCTTCTATCTATTTTATTTTTAGGAAAAGGGGCTTCATCTTTAAATAATATGTAAGAAAGGAGAGCTTGAGTTTCAGTTTCAATAAAATCTTTAATTTCTTTATCATTAAAATTTGAATTTTGAAGACTGATTTCCCTGAATTTGTAAGAAATTGATATGCAGAGATTAGTGAATCCAATTTGGTGTTCTAGTATGAGGTGAGCAACAATTTCACTACTATTAGCTAAATATTTATCCCAAGTAAAAAATTCACCAGGAGGATTAGTAATTTTCTTAATATGTTCTCCCTGCATACTTCCGATGGAGTTAGCCCAAGAATTTGAAAAAGGATGGCGACCAGTTATGAGCCAACCTCCAAATCTCTCATCGAATGGTACGGCATGTCCAAAAGATCTTTTACGAAATACATCAATAGTTCCTCCATCTGGAGCTGGAATTACCGAACTTATTAGCAGACCGGGAATACCACCTATGTCATTTGATGCATGGCAATTCATACATCTCCTGGATCGGTAAACTTTTGGATGTGCAGGTGAATTTTTATCGGGTAGATTGAAAATGTAGGGGATTGCCCCTAAGTAAGGATCAATCCCTATTATTTCAATCTGACCACCAGGGACATATCCAAGATAAATATCTTCCGAAAAGTAAATTGCTCGTGGGTTGGAGGGTGATATGCGACTAAGTTGTAAGCTAGTTGTCGAGAAAACTAATAATTGAGAGTGTGGGCTAATGGAAAATAAATTGAGGAGGGATAGTAAATAATCTTTTTCTGATTTAAAGTTCAGATTTGCTTCTCCGTTTATTATTCCATTAAGGGATTTTGAGAATGGGTCTTGTGGGATTGCACTATCGTATTGATGAATTGGGTTTCTAAAATCAACTTTTGGAAGTTGTTCAGTCGCACTCAAAGGGTGTAATCCATACAAAGTTAATGCGAATCGAATTATTTGCTTCATCTTTATTACAAGTTAGATCTTATATGTGCATCGGATTCATATCTTAGAAATGAAAAAATTCTTTTTGCATTCTTTGATAAAAAATAGCATTTTATATAATTAGAATAATTCGCTTTATAATATGTGTCCAACATATCTTGTTAATGTTTGTTTTATGAAACTTTTCCTTGGTTTTATATTTGTTGCTACTCTTTGTGGTAAATCAGGAGAAATAAGTGATTCGATTGGTACATTACCAATTTCAGTACCTTCGGGATCCACTGATTCACCTAGCTATTCAGTTGTATCTGCTGGTGTTAAAAATAAGGTCGTCTTCCGGGGGCAAGTTAAGCAGGTGAATGGAAATAATATAAAGTTTTATCGTGTCCCAAATTTATTGGATCCTACTCTGATGAGCTGGCCATTCAGAGATGGGATGCTTGCATGCAATAAAGCACGAGCTGTTGCCGTTTTGAGTTCGGATAAGTCTATTCTTCGAATTGATGTTAATGAAAGTGGGGCGGGTTATTTATCGACTCCTCGCGTCTCTATTTCATTACCAACAGACGGCAACCATTCTTGGCACAACAATGAACAAGCGTTTGCTACTGCGGTAGTAAATAGCGGTTCGGTAGTATCTATATCCTTGGATTCAAATTATTCAGGAATGGGTTACCAATTTGTTCCTAACATTGAAATAGAGGGAGGTGTTCATTTTATAAGGAATATTGAAGAGAATAGTGAGCATGCAGGAAAATTTTTTAGGATTTCTTCAAATACTGGGGATACATTAACTCTAGATAATACTTTATCCGATGATCTTAATTCGCTCTTCCCCATTCATTCAATGGTGGAAGTTTTTGAGTCATGGACTTTAGGCTCGCTTTTAGGTTACTCGGAAACATTCTTGAATGAAGGAAATGATTCCGTTGCTGATTATGTATATTTAATCAAACCAATAGTAGAACAAAACGGAACGATTCACGATTACAGTGCTTACTTTCACGATGGAGTTTCATGGAAAAAGAAAAGTGATCCAACTTTTGATGCATCCGGAACTATAATATACCCGGACGAATCTTTTATATTAGCTCGCCGTTCATCACCTGGATTGGAATTCAAGATTAGTGGAGTTGCCTTATCGCTCGATAGTTATGTTCAAATCCCAGCAGAAAAGAAGCGATTCTTAATGAATAATCCCTTTGGTGTGGATGTCATGCTTTCCGACTTGATCCCGAATAACAGTCTTACTTTAGATGTAAATGAAACTAAGAAATGGTATGTAAATGCGAATCAGGAGACTGCAGATAATGTTGAAGTTCTAAAGAATGGCGTGTGGACGACTTACTGGAATGACGGTACTAATATGGGTATTACCAGTAAAGCCTTCATCACTGCAAGGAGAGGTACCGGAGTAGCCGGTTCAATGACTCTGCGAGACATTTCTATGTCCTCCGGTGAAATTTCTAATATGTCCAATCCTAATTCTGGGAACATTGTTGTTACTTCGCCCGGCCATTCTTTGAAGAGAGGATTTACGGTTCATATTTCAAACGCTTATGGTTATAAGACAAACAACGACACACCGAAGCAACTGATTGATTTTGATGGTAATGTGGTATCGAATGAAGCCGATAAATTCTTGATATACTCCTCAGCAAATGGATTTTTTGAGATTACCAATGTAACCACTGACACTTTTGAGCTTTTGGGAAAAAGTGGAAATTGCAATTTTGAGGGCACTGCTAGTTGGAGAACTGGTAGTAAGGGTTCAGGTTATGATAGTAATGCATATGTAGCTTTTATAGGAGGTGGAGGACGTGGTGCGGAGGGAATAGCTGTTGTTTCAGGTGGCTCTGTTCAATCGGTAATAATAACAAGCCCTGGATATGGTTATACTTCTGCACCTAAGGTGCTTGTTTTTTCTGGTGGTTGGCGGTGCCTTGGATCAGGGAACGCACCTTTTAACGATGCCTTGGTTCCAGCAGCTTCTGGGATCCTTTTAACCAGAAATCATCCAAATGGGCAGTCGTCTTCAATTCGAGTCAGTAATCCTTTGCGTAGGTTTTAGGCACAACCTTTAACTTATTTGAAATGCATCTACATCAATGATGTCTTGAATTTCATGATCAAGAGGGAAAGCCTTTCGCCTGACTTGGTATTGTTTTAAGAAACGGGTCACATTGTTTGTAAGGTAAAAAAGGTGGAATCTGTAATATCCTTTAATTTTTTCTAGAGGTGCTGCAGCAGGACCTTTTACCTCGAGACCCTCAATTGGATTTGCTTCAAGAGTCTTGGCCCATTGCTCTGCATAGTATGAAGTTTTATCCTGACTCCTCCCTTTGAAAATATGTCTTACTAAATGCCTGAATGGTGGATAAGCATATTCTTTTCTCATTTCCATTTCTTCTTCTACGAACCCGCTTACATCTCCTTGTCTTGCAAATTGGATAGAGGATGCATGGGGTGCATAAGTTTGGATATAAACCTCCCCTGCTCGATCACCTCGACCTGCCCTTCCTGAGACTTGAGTTAATAATTGGAATGCTCTCTCGGAGGCACGAAAGTCTTCCATGCGTAATGGTAGGTCCGCATCTATGACACCAACCAAAGTTACATTTGGGAAGTCAAGCCCTTTGGCGATCATCTGAGTTCCAACAAGAATATCGATTTTACCTTTGCGAAATTCGTCCAATGTTTGGCGAAATAAGTTTTTTTTAGTCATCATATCCGCATCAATTCTTTGAATTACTGCCCTCTTGGGAAGCAGGGATTCAGTTATATCTTCAATTCTTTGAGTCCCGTGTCCCTTTTTTAAAATTTCAAAAGAACGACAACTTGTACAAAAACTAGGTGCGGGTTTACGATATCCACAAATGTGACACCTTAAATATCCATCTGTTCTGTGGAAGGTCATGGAAATACTACAATCTTTGCACTGTTCAACATTTCCACAGTCGTGGCATAGCATTGTTGTATTAAAACCCCTTCGATTCAGAAATAATATACTCTGTTCTCTGTCATAATATCTTTGGCGCAAGGCTTCGACTAATGGTTGTGAAAGAATCGGAATATTTTTTTCCCTTTGTGCTTCTTTTCTCATGTCGACTAGATGGACAAGTGGTAATTCCCTGCCATCTATTCTCTTTGTCAGTTCACTCTTGGTATATTTTTTAATTTCAACATTATGCAGGGTTTCCAATGATGGAGTGGCCGAACCAAGCAGGCACACTCCTTGGTTGAGCATCGCTCTATAAACAGCAACATCTCTACCGTGGTACCTTGGGTTTTCTTCCTGCTTATATGCAGGCTCGTGTTCCTCATCTATTATAATGAGCTTTAAATTCTGTACGGGGGCAAAGATTGCAGAACGGGCCCCAACCACAATTCGAGAATGCCCGGAAGTTACTGCTTTCCATGCATCCAAACGTTCTCCTGCAGATAGATGGCTGTGCCAAACCACCACTTCTTCATTTTGAATTGTGAATCTGTTTCTTACGCGGGACACAGTTTGCGGGGCAAGTGCCACTTCAGGAACTAGAAAGAGTACGCCACCTCCATGTGATAATACTTCCTCCATGGCTTGGAAATAAACCTCTGTTTTGCCTGATCCTGTGACCCCCTGAAGGAGATGGGGTTGGAATTTTTTTTTCTGTATCGAAATGCTAATTTCCCTCGTTGCTTGTGCTTGCTCTTTGGTTAGGCAGATTTTCTGCTCAACATTATTATTTGTATCCGAGAACTCGTCTTTATACGCATCGCGTTTGATCGTTTTATTAATTTCTATCGCAAATTGTTTTTTTAGAAGACTGTTGGCTGAAGAGATACCCACTCCCAACAGATTAATCGTGTCGTGCAGTGCCAATTCGGAGCTGGCATTTTTCAGATAAATAAAGAGCTTTTTTTGTTGAGGGGAGTTTTTAAGTTTTTCACATGTTTGCTCATAGGGAGCTTGTTTGTTGATTTTTATAAATCGCTTTGTTTTTTCTTCCATTCCATCTCTAACTGCTGAAGGAATCATACTCTCAAGTACATTATCTATTGAAGATGCATAGTAAGTAGACATCCATCTTGCCAACTTGATTAATTCAGCGTTTAAAACCGGCTTTTCTTGCACCAGAGATAATATATTTTTCAGTTTGTTTTCGTTGGGTTTTTCTTTTGGTGAGAGTGATGAGACAATTCCAATTACTTTTCTTTTGCCTAACGGAATACGCACCAAGCAACCGATTTGAATTTTCGAGATCATATGATTGGGCACCAAGTAAGATAGAGGTTTCTCAAAACCTCCAAAGGCTTGAACTTCGATCATCTTTATTGCTATTGCTGAAGGCATCAGTTTGCTCGAAGATTTAGGCATATAATCCGAGGATTTGTGCCAGATCTTCGATCTCTTTCATTTTGCATAACATAGAGGAGTCCTTTGCTTAAAGCAGGTAATGTCCAAGTACCTGGTGCAAAAAATAATTGTTGTTTACTTCTTAAAACCCAACCACTTTTGGAAAGGTCGATTTTAAGTAAAGTTCCAAGTTCAGAAAGACAAATATAACCATTTGTTGTTTTCAAGATGGAGCCTCTGAATAAACTTAGGTTAATTAACCTCTGATTCAATTCATATGTCCAGGTAATTGGCTCTTTCCAAAAAAAATCTCCAGTTTCTACATTGAGTGCAAAAGTTTCTGCCCCTTGCTGATGCCTCCCTGCAATTCCATACATTATACCATTCTCAATAACTGGAGTCATCCAATGTATATTTGCCTTCGGGTTTTGCCAGATGGTAATGGGTTTAAAATCTCTATCATATTGTAATAAAACCCCTCCCTTTTCGTAACATTCGGATAAAAAAACCTTGTTGTCTCCGCACGGTATGGGAGGCACTGCATTGGCAGATTCATAATTTGATGACCTCCAGTTAAACCGATTTAGCTTTTCTCCTGTTGATGCATCAATAACCAGAAGACCTCCAGTTGGGGGACGACTTTCCCCACCCGTTAACACTAGGCAGACCATTCTACCCTGAATTTTAGTTATAACTGGAGACGAATAACTGGCCCCCCAGGAATCTTCACAGGTCCACTCAGTCTTTCCTGTTAATTTATTGAACGCAATTACGCACCGATTATCACTGCCACCGACATTCAAAATAAGATACTTTTTATGCATGATTGGATTTGAGCCTTTTCCAAAAAAATAATCAGGAATTGTAAATTCGCTTTTGAGATCTCTTTGCCAAATCAACTTACCCGTTTTTAAATGTAAGCAACTTAACCATGAGGTTACTCCGTGGGCATATACAAATTCGCCATCAATGACAGGGCTAGCTCTGGGACCATTTGAGTATCCATAGCGGTCGCGATATTCTACTGGATATTTGTACGACCATAGAACTTTACCAGTTTCAGAGTTTATTCCTTCTACTGATTCCATGCCATCTTTTCTATGAAATAAAACTAGAATTCCCTGTGAAACTGCAGGCGATGCATACCCTTCACCTTTTTCGAATTCCCACAATAATTCAAGTTGGCCACTCTTCCACTCTTGCAGAAGGTGGGATTCTGTAGACGATGCATTATCATAGGGTCCATTGAATCGTGGCCAATCTGTAGTAACTGCTTTG
The DNA here is from genome assembly GCA_028101545.1 of Opitutales bacterium. GTDB lineage: Bacteria > Verrucomicrobiota > Verrucomicrobiia > Opitutales > Seribacteraceae > Seribacter. The sequence goes on from JAOHKZ010000002.1 coordinate 9,714, forward strand.
CTGTTAAGAGGGGGTAATGATTGATGTGGATTTGGCCTAATTTCTTGTTCTTTGGATTGTAGGAAAAACGAAAAAAAGAACATTAGGAAAGTGAAAGAAAAATATTGTATCTGTCGTTGCATGTATTTGAAGAGACCCTTGATTACCATTGAGGCGAAAAAGATTAGAGTAATTTTATTTCTTGTTTCAATTGATTAAATGAGTGAAAACAATCTCGCCTGTATAGATTTATATCCTTAGAAGTTAAAATTTAAAAGTGAAAGAAGTTATTCAATCCATCCCGTCTGTTTTTAAGCAGAGGAGCAAGAGGAAAAATGTTACCCGATTCCTTCGCTTCGGTTTAGTACTAGTCCTTTTTGTTTCATGTTACATGCAGGTGTACATAAAGTTGATGTCTGAGGAATTAGGCGGAGTGTCTATTGGTTGGGTGGAGGCTTTCTATTGGGTTTTGACCACAATGTCCACTCTGGGGTACGGGGATATTACTTTTAGCGGGGATTCCGGCCGATTGTTCTCTATGATGGTCATGTTCACCGGTGTGTTTTATTTATTTATCGTGCTTCCATTTGTATTTATGGAGTTTCTTTACAAACCATTCATGGAATATCAAACAGGTGCAAGGGTTGCCCGAAAGTTTGACGCCGTTAAGCAAAAGCATGTAATTTTGACCCATTATGATTCAATTAGTCATGTTCTCATGGATAAATTGAGCCAATTCGGGTATCCGTTTGTACTCATTGTTCCTGAGTTAAAGGAAGCCTTGCGGTTACATGATATGGATTTCCCTGTTATGCTGGGCAGTTTAGACGAAGCACAAACTTTCGTGGATGCCTCTATCGATAATGCTGCGATGGTAGTAACCACCGACGATGATATTCGAAATGTAAATATTGCTTTTCGGGCACGAGATTCATCACCAGACCTATCAATTGTAAGCACTTGTAATCGGGCGACTTCTGAGGAGATTCTTACCCTGGCTGGAGCTACTCATGTAATTAGACCTGCTCAACAGATGGGGCGGTTTCTTTCCCGTCGAATTTGTTGTACGGATAATAGCACACATTTGATCGGTTCTTTTGATGAAGTCCTTATTGCTGAGGCTACCATACATGGCACCCCGCTTGTAGGGCAAAACCTAAGGGATGCTATGCTTAGGGAGAACTATGGCGTAAATGTTGTTGGAATGTGGGAGCGTGGTCATTTTGAACTTCCTGGACCGGATACTATGCTAAATAATCACACTGTTTTATTGCTTGCTGGTACTGAGTATACTTTTGCCAAATATGATGAGGACTTCCGCCATTATAAAACAAATTCTTCTCCTGTGATCATAATTGGTGCCGGACGCGTAGGTCGTGAAACGGCCAAAGCACTTTCGGATGGAAATATTCCTTATCGAGTTATTGAATCCGACGAGAAGAAAGCCGGCATGGTGCCAAATTGTATACTAGGGGACGCTTCTGATAAATCAGTACTCGAAAGAGCAGGCATCAATAAAGCTCCTGCAATCATTATCACCAGTCACAATGATGAATCTAATGTCTATCTGACAATTTATGGAAGAAAATTAAGACCTGACATACAGATCATTTCTAGGGCTTTTCTTCATCGCAATATTGAGCCTCTCCATCGTGCGGGTGCAGATTTTGTTATGTCTCAGGATCATATGGGTGCTAATACAATTTTTAATTTATTAAATCGTGCAGAAATCTTAATGGTTACGGAGGGCTTGGATGTTTTTAGTCAGGCAACACCGAAGTCATTGGTGGGCGTGAAGGTAAAAGATTCAAAAATTACTGAAAAAACGGGTTGTAGTATTGTCGCAATCAAGGGAGACGAGGGTACGGTGATAACCCCTTCCCCCGATAATCAATTTTCTGAGGATGGCGAAATTATATTGATAGGAGACGAAGCTGCAGAGAAATCATTTGAAGCGAAGTTTTGTACTTGAACTTCCTTAGTTTGAAATTTGCTTGAAAGACTTAAGCCAAAGAACTTTTAGGCTGGATCTTTTCCGTTGTTCTTTAAATGGAATTTTGGAAGTCGGTTTCAATGTTTTTGTAATTCTTATTGCAATTAGGTTTCTTGATGCATCTCAGAGTTTTAAATCATTTTTAGCTGCTGGTTCAGCATTTGGCTTCTTTTTAATGCCATGGACTTCAAAGCTTTCTGCTATTTTACAAAAGCCTGTTACTCATATTGCTGGATTTATTATGTTGATATGTAGTTTGAGTTTAATTTTTTGTTCTCGGGTTGAAAGTATTTTACCTTACACAGTATGCCTGTTAGTGGCTCAAATATCTTTATCTCAAATGCCCGGATTAATGATTCATGTTTACTCATCAAACTACAACTCTAGCAATCGGGGAAGAAGTGTTTCATGGAATTTTATTTTCGCATCCAGTATAGGTATGATTTTTTCCTGTCTTTTTGGCGTATTTTTAGATCAATATGGTATTCATTATCACTTTCTTTTTTTGGGGATGGGATTACTTGCCCTTTCCTCTTCAGTTGTCCTGTTTTTCATTCCATCTACGAAACTTGAAAATTCTAAATCATCTTCAAATTTACTCGGAGGCTTAAGCTATATTTATAAAGATCGATTATTCGGGAAAATGTTGTTGGGATGGATGTTAATGGGACTTGGAGTAATTATGACAATTCCTTTACGAATCGAATATGTTGCTGGAGGTAGTGGTATGGGGATGAACAACAAGCAGATAGCGATTCTTTTTGGCATATCAATGCTTTCTGGGGTCCTTACATCTCGAATATGGGGTAAACTTTTCGATCAAATATCCTTTGTGCCCTATCGAATGAGTTTGAATTTGTTTTTACTGTTTTCGATTATTATTTTCTTTTCATCCACAACTTTTTGGGGCTTGGCTGTTGGTGCTATTTTGGGTGGAGTTGCAACTGGTGGAGCCTCCATCGCTTGGAGTTTATGGGTAATGAAAATTGCCCCTGATGGTCGCGAGACTGACTATATGGGAGCTCATGTGTTTATGACTGGAATCCGGGGTGCCCTCGCACCTTTTTTAGGTTACTTTGTCCTTGAATTAGTTGGCTTCAAAGGAGTTACCTATTGCTCATCGTTTTTAATTCTTGTATCTGTGCTTATTTTTTTAAGTGAAATAAAGTCACCTAGGTTAAGCGTGTGAAAAAGAAAAAGATTCATAGTAAAACTCAGCTATTTTGGTTTTGGTTCTTAAAATACAAATATATTTGCATTCTATTTTCCATTCTGAGTGTTGTCTCTTGTAGCAATCAATCCCTGCAAAAGTTTGAACCTTTTGTTGATTCTCTCCACAACCAAGACTTGGTAAATAATGGAACGAGTGAGTTATGGGCAATTGAACAACAGAAAGTATCAGAATCCGGTTACCCCAGGGCTCTTTTGTTGAATCATGGTGAGGAATCATTAATTCTGAGAATAAATTTAATTCGATCGGCCCGAAAAAGTATTTCGATTCAAACTTTTTCATGGGAGTTTGACGAAGTAGGAAAATTCATTCTGTGGGAATTGATAAGAGCTAATCAGGAAAAGGGAGTTAAAGTACAATTATTAATCGATCATATGTTTAATGACCATCAACCTGAGATGATTGCTTTTCTTTCAACGCTCGATCCAAATTTTGAAATTAAATATTTTAATCCAAGTGCTAAGAAATTGTCTCCTTCATTCTTAGAAAAGGTTTCTGATCTTGCGGTAGATTTTCATGATTATAATGCCCGACTACATAACAAACTAATTCTAATTGATGATGTTTTTGCAGTAACTGGGGGTCGGAATATCAATAATCATTATTTTGATCAGGTTATTGGAATGAATTACAAAGACCGCGATGTTCTTGTTATATTGCCCCATGCACAGGAAGTTTCAAAGTGTTTCAAAATATACTGGCATTCTGATCAATCAATTTCCACGAAAGAGCTAATTGATGTTAGCCGCATTATTTCAGGAAATACATATTCAAGATCAATAAACAAAAATCGTTTCTTTAAATACAATGTTTTTAATGAGATAAGTAAAAAGGCTTCAGATGAAAGCATAATTGATTCTCTTTTTATTAATGAATTAATCGAAGTTGATCGTATCGAGTGGATATATGATTTGCCTAACAAGGTCGAAAAAGCACCTGATTATAATTCTGCTGTAAGTCAGAGATTATTGGGTCTTATGAAAAATGCTCAAAAAGAGATTTTGATTCAGTCCCCGTATGTTGTTTTAAGTAGTGATACGCAAAAAGCTTTTCGTGAGTTGAAGGACAGAGAGGTAAAAGTTGTCATTTCAACAAACAGTCTTGCTGCTACCGATAATTGGGCTACTTATGCGGCTAACTATAATGAGAAAAGAGTTTATCTCGAAGATTTAGGTCTTGAGATGTGGGAATTCAAACCAATCCCGTTAGGGATTTCAAGCATGATGAGTTACAACAAGCTTTTACATCGAAAGCCGTTTGAGAGGGAATATGCTTACCAGAGGAGGAATAATTTCGATGTAAATAAATTCTCCAAAAGTAGTCAAAGTAAGGAAGGTGGATCAGAGACAGTTGAACTGAATCGTAAGAATCCTTTTTTACAGATTGCTCCTTTTTTGTCTCTTCATGCAAAATCTTCTGTGATTGACGACAATGTTTCTTTCGTTGGTTCTTTTAACTTAGACCCTCGCTCTGTAATATACAACACCGAGTTAGGTCTTATCATTCATGATAAAAAATTTTCTCGTTTACTAAGGCAAAGTATTATTTCGGATATCTCTCCTGAAAATAGTTACTTAATCAGTATCAAAAAAAACAGACCTTTTTTAAGTCTCGTTAACAAGTTTTTATATCGTTTCTCTGAGGCAATTCCATTTATCGATCTATGGCCTATTCGCCCTCATGCGTCTTTTGAACTTAAGGCTAACAAATCTCCTGTCCTGCCTGGGCACGAAGATTTTTATAAAAATTGGAAAAATATTGGTAATTTTCCCAATCTCTCATTTTTTGCTAAAAAACAAATCTCAACGCGGATTTTCAAGGCAACAGGAATGATATTTAAACCTCTTCTGTGAAGTTACATATTAATTTCATAACTAGTTGACTAGCCCATCTTTTACCTTTTTAAATATAGGCATGAAATCTTGTGCATTTATTTTATTACTTTTAACAACTATCATTTCTTCTTCATTCTCAAAGTCTCGCTTTGGGGAATACTATTTAGGTTTTGGTTATGCCATGGCTGACGGCGGTCAGGGCACCGGGATTGATGGAGACTTTATCAATCTTTCTGCTAATAGCCCTGCATCAGACTCGGCTGACTTTATTCTTCAATTTAATTATGGTAGTGTAGATTTCAATAACGCGGACGATTCATCTTGGGAACTTGGTTTAGATTATGTTTTTCACTACGACGATTATGTTTTTCAAAATGGAATGTTTAGACCATTTGCTGGTATTGGGTTGTCCTATTTGGATGATGGCCCAAAAGTTCGCTTAAATGATGACGGGTTCACTTGGAACTTTTTAGCTGGGACTGAAATTCTTTTTACTGATTACTTTTGCATGTCTTTAGGAGGAAAGTTTAAAGGTTTATGGTCTGATTTTGGAGAAAATGATTTTCTTTTTGATTTAGGTCTTACCTGGTGGATTAATGATGTTCATGGTGTTGCACTTGAGTACAATCATTCTTTTGATCAAGAAGTTGATTTTATAGGATTAAAGTATCTATATTCTTGGCAATAAAAATACTTTCGAAGCTGGCGGGCTTTATTGAGGGTAAACGATAAATTCTTTGATATAGTTCCAGATCGTTCTGGGACTTGCAGCCTTAAGTGGTCAAAGTATCAGTCCTTTGATACAATTCCTTTGTGGGTTGCTGATATGGACTATCGTTCACCGCAATGTGTTATAGATCTAGCTGAAAGGATTTGTATGGATGGCAACTTTGGCTATGGCGTTTGCCCATCTGGACTCTATGAAGTAGTGCAGTCTCGAACTTTAAGCCTTTACGATTGGTCCATAAACCAAAATTGGCTAACCTGGCTCCCCGGTATGGTTTGCGGTTTGAATGTTACCTGTCGCGTTTTTGAAAACGAAGCAAGCCAAGTCATTACTAATACTCCAGTATACCCACCTTTTTTATCCGCACCCGGTAATTTTGGTATCGTTTCAACTAGAATTCCGATGGTTTTGAAAAACAATAGGTTTACGATCGACTTTGATAACTTAAATAATCTTGCGACTCAAAAAGGAGATTTGTTTATGTTATGCCATCCACATAACCCAGTGGGGGCAAATTTTTCTAGAGAGGAATTGTTACAACTGGAAGAATATATACTAGATCGCGAGCTTTTTATTTGTTCAGATGAAATTCATTGTGATCTTATTTTGGATGCTGGATTAAAGCACATTCCCTTTGCATCATTAAGCGAACAAATTGCAGATAGAACCATAACCCTAATGGCTCCTAGTAAAACCTTCAATCTGCCAGGTTTTGGATGTTCTTTCGCAGTTATTTCTAACTCTAGCCTAAGGCGGCGCTTTAAGTCTGCAATGAAGGGTATTGTTCCGGATCCCCCAGCTATGGGTTTTAGGTTGGCCGAAGAAGCATATCGAAATGGTGAGGAGTGGCGTGAAAGATTATTGATTTATTTGCGCTGCAACAGAAATTTTGCCTTTAATAAAATATCGAAAATGGAGGGTTTATTGCCCTACTCTCCCCAGGCAACTTATCTTCTGTGGATTGATGCACGTGGACTAAATGTGGATTGCCCTCATTCTTTTTTTGAAGATGCTGGAGTTGGGCTTTCAGATGGTTCAGATTTTGGCGCACCTGGCTTTCTTCGTTTGAATCTAGGGTGCACTCGGGATGTACTGGAGGTTGCAATATCAAGAATGCGAAGTGCAGTTGCGGGTTTGTGATCTTTTTTCTTTAGAATGAATAATCCAGAGGATCGAAAAAAAGAGCTTAAAGAAATTTTATCATTACATGACAACGCTTATTATCGTCATGGAAAACCTTCGATAAGCGATCGAGAATATGATCGATTAAAGGACGAGTTCGACTCTTTAAATGCTCTTGATGATCCACTCGGTTTATTTGCTGGTTCCGAGGCTGGAGTCATTCCAAAACCTCAACCCGTCTCCCCTCTAGTCGGAGATGATCGTTTGGATGAATTTTCTTCTCATCAGCATTTATCTCCAATGCTTAGTTTGGATAATACCTATGATGAGGTTGAATTTTTTGATTTTGATAAAAAATTGGATAAAATTTTAAAGTCTGAATCAAGGTCATATGTGGTTGAGCCTAAAATTGATGGTGTGGCCGTCTCTTTGACCTATGAAAACGGAAGTCTTACCATGGCAACGACTCGTGGTAATGGTATTGAGGGAGATGTCATTACGCAAAATATTTTGCATATAAAAGAATTACCGCAGCAAATTTCGGATATTGGGTTTCCTAAATTATTAGAAATTCGAGGTGAGATTTTTATGGAACACGATGAATTTCAAAGGATCAATCAACAAAGAGTAGAAATGGGTATGGACCTATACGCTAATCCGCGCAACCTTACTGCCGGGACGGTCAAACTTCTGGATCCTCGAGAGTCAAGGAAACGGAAGTTGAAAATTGTTCTTTATGGACTGGGGGGATACGAACCCGAAGGTTATTTTTCATCTCTTTCAGTTTTTCATAATATGATTAAGGATTGGGGGTTTCCTGTGGTAGAGTTTTTCAGTAAGGTTTCCTCTGCAAGTGAAGCATGGAGTAAAATTTCTGAGCTTAATGAACTTAGAGATTCTTACACATATCCTACTGACGGTGCAGTGATCAAACTTGATTCTCTACCATTGCAAGAGCTAGCTGGTGCTACTGCGAAAGCTCCGAGGTGGGCTATCGCTTACAAATTTGAATCCGAGAGGCAGGAAACAATCCTTGAGGATATCCAACTTCAAGTTGGAAGAACGGGTGCAGTAACCCCGGTTGCATATTTGAAAGCTGTTCAATTAGCAGGCACAACTGTGTCTCGAGCAAGTTTGCATAATGCAGATGAAATTGAAAGAAAGGACATTCGTATTGGAGATGTTGTGGTAGTTGAGAAAGCAGGTGAAATTATTCCTCAGGTAATAGAAGTTGTCCTAACTTCTAGAAGTCAGAAATCGGAGGCATTCATTTTTCCTTCAAACTGTCCATGTTGTGACACTCTTCTGGAAAAAACCGATGGTGAATCAGCTTGGCGTTGTCCTAATCTTCTTTGCTCTGATCAAGTAAAGGCACGCTTGGAATATTATGCAGCAAGAGGTTGTATGAATATAGATTCTTTAGGTGAAGCTGTAATCGATCAACTTGTGAGTCGTTCTTTTGTAAAGGATTTAGCAGATCTTTATTTTTTGACAAAGGAGCAGCTTTTGTCATTGGAGGGATTTGCAGAAAAATCTGCAGAGAATTTACTTTCTGCGATAGAAGAAAGTAAAAAACAGGACCTATGGAGATTTATCTGTGGATTAGGAATAAAGCATGTTGGAGCCTCGGCTTCAAAGGATTTAGCTAGAGAGTTTAGATCAATCGATTCTATAATGAAGGCCACGGACGATGAATTAACTTCAATCGATGGAGTGGGTTCGATTATGGCTAAAAGTATTTATTCGTTTTTTATAGATGATGGAAATCGTACCATGATCGAGAAGTTGGCTAAGCATGGATTAAACCTTTCTCTTAATAGCACGGGCGATAACACCCCTTTACCATTTCGTGGTAAAACATTTGTGCTGACGGGCACTCTAGTGCAATTCACTCGGGATGAAGCTGGATCGCAGATTGAACGCCTCGGTGGAAAGGTGACCTCAAGTGTTAGTAAAAAAACCACATATTTAATTGCTGGTCCAGGTGCAGGTTCAAAACTTGCAAAAGCTCAAAAATTAGAAATTGAAATCCTTAGCGAAGCAGATTTTGCAAATATGCTTATGCACGATAGTTAGGATTTACTAATTCACTCTCTTTAAATCGAATTGCGTTGTGGTTCGGTTGTATTCTTCTATATTTTGTTCTTCATTTTAATCTTATAATCGTTCTTTATGTCTAACCAAACTGTAGCAGGTTTTGATCTTGTTGAAGATGCAATAGCTGAAATTGCTAAAGGCAATTTAGTAATTGTGACAGATGATGAAGGGCGTGAGAATGAGGGGGACCTTATAATGGCAGCCTCAAAGGTTACCCCTGAATCAATCAATCAAATGATTCTTCACGCTCGGGGTTTAATTTGCGTACCCTTAATGAGTAAGCAATTAAGTCGCTTAGGGATTTCAAGTATGGTTCAAAACAACCGGGAGTCTCAGCGTACAGATTTTACTGTTTCTGTAGATGCAGCCGAAGGCATCTCCACAGGTATTAGTGCCTATGACCGCTCCTCTACTATTGAAATATTGGCAAACCCCAATGCTACATCTCAGGATTTAGTTCAACCTGGGCATGTATTTCCCCTTCGGGCAAGACCCGGAGGAGTTTTGGAACGAGCGGGGCATACAGAAGCTGCAGTTGACCTAGCATCGCTCGCTGGGCTTCACCCAAGTGGAGTAATCTGCGAGATTTTAAATGAAGATGGTAGCATGGCAAGGCTGCCAGAATTAATAAAGTTTAAGGAGAAATGGGGTTTTAAGCTAATTTCCATCGCATCTTTAATTGAATATCGTCACAAAAGAGACCAGTTGATAGAAAAAATTAGTGAGTCTGACTTTAATTGTAAGGCTGGGCTCTTTAGATTACACGTTTTTAAAAGTGTTTTAGATGGACGGATTCATCATGCACTTACCCTTGGGGATGATCTGAATAACTCTACTTCTCTCGTTCGCGTTCAAAGTGCTAATGTTCTAACGGACGCACTCGGTTTGATTGAAAAAGGAAACGACTCAAATGATATCGATAAGGCACTTCAAATGATAGCTGAAAATGGATCTGGGACATTGCTTTATATGGAGTCTCGAAAGCTTGATTTTGCCGACGGAAAACATGGGGATGATATTAAAAAATCTACCCATCCTCCTAAAATGGACTTTCGGGATTACGGAATTGGAGCACAAATATTAGTCGCTCTTGGGATTAAGGAAATTCGATTACTTAGCCGAGATCGTAGAAAAGTAGTTGGTCTAGAGGGCTATGGTTTAGAGATTGTTGAACATATTTTATTACATTAAGTTTTTCATGAGTTCGGAAATTCAGCCTTCATCAAATTTATCTTCTGCAAATCTGAATATTGGGATTGTTGCCTCTCGTTTCAATCATACCTTGGTTGAAGCGTTACTACAGCGAGTTACGAAATGCATTTCCCTGAAGGGTGAACCTAAGGTTCTTTTGATTGAAAGAGTACCAGGGGCTCATGAGATTCCTGCCGCATTATCCCTTCTTCTTAATGCAAATAAATTTTCCTGCCTGATAGGATTGGGAGTTGTACTAAAGGGGGCTACCTCTCATCACCACCTAGTGGCAGAATCTGCTGGAAATGCTATTCAAGATCTGGTTGTCAGGTATAATACTCCTATTATTAATGGAATTGTTGTGACTGATACACTTCACGATGCGGAAGAACGAATTACTGGAAAATTAGACCGAGGGCACGAATTTGCTCAGGCTGCAATTGAAATGGGAAATTTACAAAAAAAATGGACGAAGATTTAATTACCAATCCAAAATGGAGTCAGCGTAGGCAAAATCGTGCCACAGCCTTTCGTTTTATTTTTCAATGGGAGATGAATCCAACAGATCATTTAAATCGCGATTTAAATGAATTTATTCTTCGTTTGGGTAAACCTGAGGATTACTTCTCTTATGCAATTGAATTAGTTGATGGGATTATAGAAAAACAAGATATAATTGATTCAATGATCAAGGAATTGGTCGATAATTGGGAGTTTTCACGTATTGCGAAAGCTGATCTCGGTCTTCTGCGAGTTGCCATTTATGAAATTCAATATCGATTGGATATACCACCAGTTGTCGTTATTGATGAAGCACTTGAAATTAGTAAGGAGTTTTCCACTGAGAATTCGAAAAAGTTTTTAAATGGTGTCCTTGATAAAGTGCTTACTCGAATCCCGCGACCGGCTAGAAGACCGGCCATATAAGTTTTTATTCAATTTTTCCCAATTCGAAAAAGTCGAAATCCGGCTTCTTTGATAATGGTAGGATCAATATGATTACGCCCATCAAAAAAATATGCCGGTTTTTGCATTTGAGAGAAAATATTCTCATAATTAAGTTCACGAAATTCATCCCACTCGGTCAGTAATACAATGGCATGGGTTTCGTTGGTTGCTTCTTCGGCATTGTTACAAATATGCACCCGTTTATCACCCTCTTTTATTCCAAGTGAATTTAAAATAGATAATTTACTCACTTCTGGATCATAAATTTTTAGGTGTGCACATTCTTCAAGTAACTTCTTGCATATTGAAATAGCCGGAGATTCGCGTGCATCATTTGTATCTTTTTTAAATGCAAATCCCAGAATAGCTAAATTTTTACCCGAAATAGTGTTGAACATTGCCTCCATTATACGCTGAAAAAATCGATTTTTCTGATGCTCGTTCATTTGTACAACTTGATTCCAATAGTCAGCAACTTCAGGCAACCCAAAATGCTGGCAAAGGTATGATAAATTCAAGATATCTTTTTGGAAACAGGAACCGCCAAACCCAACAGAACTCTTAAGGAATTTAGGGCCAATCCTTGAATCTGTTCCAATTGCATTTGCCACTTCGTCCACATCTGCTCCCGTAGCTTCACAAAGTGCTGATATTGCATTAATACTGGAAATTCTCTGTGCTAAGAATGCATTTGCTGTTAATTTTGAAAGCTCTGATGACCATAGATTTGTAGTGATTATTTTCTCACGATCAATCCATTGAGCGTATATATTAGCTAATTTCTCGACTGCTTGTTGACCTGCTTCAGTTGTTTCTCCTCCAATTAGTACTCGATCGGGGTTTTCCAGGTCAGCAATAGCTGTTCCTTCAGCAAGAAATTCAGGGTTTGATAAAATTTGATATGAATAGCCGTTGTCCGCAGAACTCAATATTTCCTTAACCATTTGAGCGGTCCGTACTGGTACCGTAGACTTTTCAACTACTATTTTGTCTCCTCCCCCCACTTTTGCTATGTTTCTAGCACAGGATTCAATGTATTTAAGATCAGCTGATCTACCTTTTCCTTCCCCGTAGTCTTTTGTTGGTGTATTAACACTAATAAAAATAATATCTGAATCTTTTATTGTCTGATCAATATCAGTTGTGAAAAATAGATTTTTTCCTCGGGCGCTTTTAACAGTCTCAAGGAGACCAGGTTCATAAACGGGAAGTTTATCTGAGTTCCATTCGTCAATTCTGTCTTGATTTAAATCAACCACAGTAACCATTGTTGATTCACATTGTTTTGCGATCATAGCCATGGTAGGTCCGCCAACATAGCCTGCTCCTATACAACAAATTTTCATATTTTTATTATTACAATTTTTTACAATCTTGCGATTCTATATTTCTTTTACACTGTATGATCAAGCTCGTCTATGATTACTGAATTCCTAAATTTACCTTGGTCTAAAATATTTCTCTTATTCGGGATCTTTTATTTAGTCATCCTCATTGCTGCATGGATATACGCGGACCGTCTATTATTTCCTTTTCCTGAACCGGCGTCTTACGAAAAAGAGGATGTTGATTTTTATGTTACCACTGAAAATGGATTACAGGTTGCTTGCGTTACTATTGCTCCGAAAGAACCGAACGGTGTATTTATTCTTTACAGTCATGGGAATGGTGAAGACTTGGGAATGATTAAAGAACGACTTTCAGAGATTGCTCGAGATGGTTACACTGTATTTTCATACGATTACCCCGGCTATGGATTAAGTACTGGTTTGCCTTCAGAAAGTTCTTGTTTTGAAGCTATACAATCTCTTTTTTCTCACATGACTGACCATATGAATATAAATCCAAAGAAGGTAGTTTTATGGGGCCGTTCACTTGGCACAGGCCCATCTTGTTACCTTGCATCCCAAAAAAAGATTGGCGGCTTGCTCTTGGAGACTCCTTTTTTGAGTGCCTTTCGTGCACTAACTGGAATCACTATTTTACCATGGGATCGGTTTCGTAATATTGATTTTATTAAATTCGTTGAATGCCCTTCCTGGGTTATTCATGGAAAATTAGATGAGATTGTTCCATTTCGCCAAGGAAAGAGGATTTACAAGGAATTATCAGAACCTAAATCCTTATTAGAAATTCAGGATGCAGGTCACAATAATCTTAAAGAGAAGGGTAAAAAGTTGTATCAAGATGGAATCGCAAAATTTCTAAACAATATCTAAAAGATTGATTACTTCGAAATTTGAACATTTAACTAACTAAAGGTGTCGAATATATTGATAGGATTGAATGTGTGGTATATAAATTATGTTGGGATTAAATAAAACTGAATCAAAGTTTTTTATGGGTTCATTCTTTGGGCATGTTGTCCTAATTGGAATTCTTGGAATTTTTGGTTTCTTACCTAGTTGCGAGGAGAAGGATGAAGAGGTTCATGTTTTTGAACTTGCTGCTGCGTCATATGTACCACCTTCCCCTCCTGTGAGAAAACCTATTGTCACTCCCCCACCTCCAAAGGCTCCAACCCCTTCTCCCAAACCGCAAACCAAACCCGTAACTCAACCTAATATTAAACCTCAACCTGTCCCCACTAAACCTAAAAAGATTATTCCTAAGCCCACTCCTAAACCTACCCCCAAGCCTAAACCAATTGTGCCGCCAAAAACTGTCAGTTTTGAACAATTTAAAAAAAAGCACAACTTGCCAGTTCCTCGAACCATACCTAAAACAGTCAAAAATGTTCCTAGAGTTAAGATAAATCCAGAAAACTTCACGCTTCCTAAAATCGTTGTTTCAACTGCAAATCAACAAACTTCAACCGTAGACCCAAGCATTTTGAACAAATACCTTGGTGAAGTGAAAGCAAAACTCGAGGCGGTATGGAAACAATTGCAGCAAACCTATCCTGTAGCTTCTGGGGGAGAAGCATTTTTATCCTTTAAGATATCGTCAAATGGAACCTTAGTTTCTCCCACAATTTCCAGATCTTCTGGAAATGCCGCTTTAGATAGGTTGGTTATTCAAGTAAGTAAATCGGTTGGAAATCTTGGACGACCTCCCGGGGGAAAACTCTCTTCTTCCCTTGAGATTCCGTTCCGGATAAGATAACTACTATTATGAAATTTGATTGGCGAAGACCCATAGCCCCTATTCTTTGTATTGCTGGGATTTTGCTTTGTTTGTCCCGTGATCCAATTATTGGCCTGGGTGTATTCTTAATTAGCTTTGCATTAATCCTTGGTTTTTCTAGAAGCAGTAGCTGAATTTTTATTAACCAGGTTTATTGATTTTCTTTCAGAATCCTCAACCAGAATTTGTTGTACTGAGAATGTTTTCTTTGCCCTGGGGTGCATTTTGACTTTTGCATAAGTTCCATCTCTTTTTAATACGCTAGCTCCCTCATTATCCATTATAGAGTATTCCAAATCTTTAAGCACAGATTTTATTTGCTCAGGGTCTTCTATGGGGAACACTGCTTCAACTCGACGAAGGAAATTTCTTGGCATCCAGTCAGCACTTCCAACATAAAGTTTTCTCCCTGGAGTGGCATTATGAAAGTAAAACACACGACTATGCTCTAAGAAACGCCCTAGAATACTATGTACTTTGATATTCTCACTTAATCCACGTACTCCAGGGATCAAACCGCAGATACCTCTTACAATTAAGTCAACTTTAACACCACTCTGAGATGCTTGATAAAGTGCATCAATAGTTGGCTTATCTATTAGGCTATTAACCTTGATGATGATTCTTGCGGGCATACCTTTATTTGCCGCTTCCTTCTCATTGTTAATAAACTTTAATGTTTGGTCATGCAGCGTGTAAGGAGCAATAAGTAATTTTTTGAAGCGGGGTGTGCGGCTGTAACCCGTTAGTGTATTGAAGAGGTTTGCCAAATCAGAAGTATAACACTGGTTAGATGTGAATAAACTATAGTCCGTATAAGTCTTGGCTGTACTGGGGTTGTAATTTCCAGTGCCTAAATGTGCATAGCTTTTGAGCTTTGAATTTTCTCGTCTAACAATAAGGCAACACTTGGAGTGAGTCTTAAGTCCGGGTAGACCATACACAACATGTACCCCTACCTCCTCCATTTTATGAGCCCACTGAACATTAGCTTCCTCATCAAACCGGGCCTTCAATTCAACTAGTGCAGTAACTTGCTTACCATCCCTGGCCGCATCCATTAAGGCTCGGACAATCGGCGAATTTCCATTCGTTCGGTATATGGTTAACTTAATGGCAAAGACATCAGGATCCGATGCCGCTTGTCTAAGTAGGTCAACAACAGGGCTGAAAGAATCATAAGGATGATGCAGGAGAATATCTTTCTTTTTTAAAACATCGAATATTTTACCCCCATCTTTGAACTCTTTCGGGACATATGCATCAAAGCAGGGAAACTTTAAATCTGGTCGATCAACTTCATCTGGTAAGGACATTAACCGATACAGGTTTATGGGACCATCGACCCGTATCACATCCTCCTCCGATAGATGAATTGCATTTAATAAATATTGAAGCACCTGATCATCAACTCCCTTGTCAATTTCGAGCCGAACTGCTGCGCCTTTCCTTAAGTTGTGCAATTCCTCCTCAATACTTTGGAGTAAGTTCTCAACTTCTTCCTCATCCACATACAGGTGACTGTTACGGGTGATACGAAATGCCCAGGCACCCGTTGCGACATGTCCGGGGAAAAGATCGTCTACAAAATGCCTAACCACATCACTTAGAAAAAGAAATGTGTCTGATTGAGTTGATTTTGATTGGAGCTTAACCAAGCGTGGCAGAATTCGGGGAACAGGGACAATGGCTGTTAAAGTTTTCGCTTTTTTCTTCCGCTGGTTCTTTAGGGCGACAATTAAGTTTAAAGATTTATTGAGAATAAGTGGAAATGGATGAGTCGGATCAACAGCTAGTGGAGTTAACACCGGGAAAATTTCTCTTCGAAAGTAGTTTCTTAACCATGTGAATTCATCCTTGGATAGACCTTCCACTTTTTTAAAAAGAATCTTCTGTTCTTTCAGTGCAGGTTTTAAAACATTGTTCCAACAATCCTGCTTGTCATTTGCCATTTTTCCGGCCTGTTTCTTGATCTCAGCAAGCAATTGGGTAGGAGGAATGCCGTCCATCCCACTCCTTGTTGAACCTCCGTCCACTTTCTGCATTAATCCGGCAACCCGGATTTCATAAAATTGATCGAGGTTTGAACAAACAAAAGAGAGGAAGCGAATTCTCTCAAGTAAGGGATAACGATCTGATAATGCCTGATCAAGAACTCGATTGTTAAAAGCCAGCCAGCTTAATTCACGATTGAAATATTTTACTTGGGGAGAATTTTTTTTAACCTGATTCATAAAGTGACTTTATTATCATTACCAATCATCTATTTTTCGCAATGGTAAAGGTATTTTCTATCTGAATTTAGTTTATTGTCTATAGATGGATTCCGAGAATCTTGACGATAAAACAAATTTGCATTAGTTTGATGATGTTCTTTGAAATTTTGTTGGGGGTGTTCCGGATTCGACTGCAATGTGAAAAATCCGGTCGCGTATCGAGGATGACGCTTGGCCTCGTAAAAAATGCTTCAAACCATTAAATGGCGAAAATAATATCGTTAACTTCGAGCCTGAGTTCGAAGCCCTCGCAGCATAGTTCTGCGACGTCGACAGTCCACTGACACCTGCTGGGTGGTCGGGGCGTTAAAAGGCAGGTAAAACCTCGGCGCGTTTGGTTGTCTATCGGAGGCTAAACGGTTGAAGATAACCTCGGACTAATAGGTGTTCCTTCCTTCATTAGTCCTAAATTAATAAGATAACTACATACGTAGACGCCGAATCAGAAAGATTGCGGGACGCGGGTTCGATTCCCGCCACCTCCACCAAAGTTTCAACTGATTATCAGTGTTTTATGGAATTAATTAGATTTTCCTAGCAATTTCCTAGCAACTTCCTTGCGGTTCGTTAGGTTTTATATTACTTTTGTCATATGAAAAGTAGTGCGGGAACTTATGAGTATCCAAAGAATTCTGGGGTTAAGATATCTTTGGTTTTGAATGAATCCTTTGATTCGCGAAACGCGGATCGCGAAGCGAGTCAATCCTACCGGGCGACAATTCCGGCAAGGCTATCTTCAGGTAAGAGAAAGATAAAACAGTTTAGAACTGAGAAGGAAGCTAAGGTCTTTGCCAAAGAAGAATGGGATAACTTCAGAGTCCTTGGAGAAGATTTCTCTGACTTAACAAAGGATGAGAGGAAGGAGGCGATTAACGCATGGAAGATGGCAAAGAGGTCTGGTGTTAGCCTAATGGAAGTTGTGGAGTTTGGTATTAGGCGGATGTGCCCTGAAGGTGGCATTAAGAAAGTCCAGGAAGTTGTCAGTGAATTCGTACAGATTAAGGAGAGAAGGCAAGCTAAGGGAGACCTAAAAGAAAGAAGCCTGAGGGACGCTAGGGCGAGAGCTGAGATGCTCACTACCTTATTAGGTGATTCTAAAATAAACGAAATTTCAGGAAGGGATCTTAAAAATTCTCTCCTAGGAATAGGCAGAAGTTTCAGAACTTTGAGGAATTATAGATCAATATGGTCCGAGGTGTTTAAGTTTGCTAAACAGAGGAAATATATTCTCGATAACCCTTTTGATGACTTATCTAAGGAAGAAGTTAAGGAAATTATTGGATCAGGAGATGATTGGAATCCACCTGGCATCCTTGAAATAAACGAGGCGAAGTTATTACTTGATACCGCACTATCTAACCCTGAACTACAGCTTCTTCCAGCTATTATATTAGGTCTTTTCTGTGGTGTTCGAACTGAAGAAATCAAACAACTTAAGTGGGAAAATATAAAGCTAGATGATAGTGACCCTTATCTGGTTATCCCCAGGGAAATAGCAAAGAAAAGAAGAATGAGGAATGTACAGATTTCTCCCAATGCAGTTGAGTGGTTACTGCAGTCCAAAGACAGAAGCGGTGCCATTACTTCAAACCGATTCGAGAACGATTACCAGAGGAGGTTTAGAGCTCTACTTATCAAGTGTGGTTTTATAGTGAAAGTGAAAGGAGGCTACAAATCTCACTGGAAAAGAAACGCGATGAGACATAGCTTTGGTACATACCACTTCGCTTTACATGGAAATTCAATTAAAACATCTCATGAGATGGGACATAAGACTGGGGACGATGTTTTGTTTGATCACTACCGGAGTTTGACAACTAAAGCAGATGCGAAGGCCTTTTTTGATCTTCGCCCTGATACAGCTTTGGGAAACGAGCTAAAAATCGCTTAATTTGAAGGATAAGCCCTACAACCCTTACCAAGACGGACCCGTTGCTTGTATATGGGAACTTTGCCGTAGGAACAGTCTAACAAAAGGGATTCTTTTTAACTCGCATAATAATTCTAGAATTTCTATGGAGCCGGCCGTTAAGCGTGTCTTAATAGAGGCATTTTGCTCATTACCCATCAGGACAGAGGAGGAGTTTGCGAAACTCTTATTATCCAGGTGGCCTAAGCAAAATCAAATAATCAGAGACAAATTAGTGCAGGCCTATATGGGTGAAAAAGACCTAGCTTTATATAATCCGATAAAAATCGATCTAGCAAAGCTACTTAGCTTAGATGACCGTTCTTTGAGATTCGAGCTAAATGCTCTGTTGAGTAAAGATCTGACATTTCTCGGAGTGTACCCTTCCGTTTTCGATTCAAAATCCAGGAAGGTATTTGTGGATAGGATGTGGTCACTTATTTCTGAAGGGAAAGAAACTTCTGATATTAGAACTTCTCTTGGTCAACAAATCAAAGACACGGATCCAAGCTGTTCAGCTTCAGATATTAAAAAAATAAGTTCTAAAGCAACAGTTACAGATCAAGTTGGTAATCAGATAAACTTGAAGTCAAAGGTATCACCGGATAACTACGGCTCTGAGCAATCTTGGGAGGCCTTCATTTGGGATGAGTATTTGAAATGCTTTGCTCCAAAGGCAGAAAGAATCCCTGCATCTGGAAAGAGGCTCCTAGAAGTTATACGGCAGACGCATAACTTGCCCGACGAGGCTGATAGTTCGGTTGAAATAGTCTCAAGACTTTCTCGTACAGAGAAAAATATCCGGTTTATCGAAGGGCTTCTCCATGATATTATAAAGGTGAATTAATTACTTAAATCCCTGATCCTCAGCATGTACGATCGTTTTCAAAACAGTCGTATAAGATTTATTAAGCAATATCCCTCATAATGTAGGCATGCTTAAATATAGCACCACATTTAACGCAGAGGATCGCAATGAGGAGTTGCGACAAAATCCTCCGCAAATTATGAACGCCAAAGAGTTGTCGGTTTACTTGGGCATCTCTGAGAGAAAGATACGATCAGATGCAGCAACAGGTTTGCTGCCATCGGTAAGACTGGGAGGACGTGTAGTCTTTAGATTGTCGGATCTCAATAAAGCTCTTGAAAAAAATGGCAAGGGGGTGAGCTTATGAGCAAAGACACTGAAACAACCTCACTGAATGCATCCAAGAGCTCTTTTGATTGGAATTCACTGGCTCAAGACACAACTTATCAAGACATTGCAAAAGTACAGAAAAACCAAACAAGGATACCAATCGGGAAGCCTAGTAAGGAAAAATTCTGCAGAGTCCACCCGGGAGTAGAATGTGAGCTTGATTTACCCTTGATTGAGATAAAAGAATCCAACGACTTAAGGGGTATCTACCTTCCCTCTCAGAACCCCAAGGAGGAGCTTTTAAAAATTATCCGAAGCCAACCTGGTGTCGTCAGAATGAAGAAGCTAAAGCTCGGGGTGTACCCAGATGGGAGTATCTTCATATGGGCACTAAATCTGAATAATGGAAAGGTTACTAATTCATGGAACCAAACTGCTCTAGATGGGGCAAGCATTGCCAGGGAGCAGTGGGTTAAGTTGTCGCCTTCCATGGAAAATGGATACTACGAGATCTTAACTGCAATAACTCCTATGAAAGATCCGGTTTGGCCGAAAGAAACATTCAGCCAAATATTAGATAAGGCTTTTGACGGAAAAGTTATCGAAAGCGTAGAGCACCCAGTCATATCTTACCTTTTGGGCAGATGAACCCGACTTCTAATCTAACCAAATGGGGGCGTGTGATCGGTATTGATTTTGAATACCGGTCAGGCCCCCCAGTGGAGCCTGTATGTATGATAGCTATCGATTTCAATACCGGGAAAAAATGGGAAGTATTTTTCGAGCGAAATTCAAAAGTAAAGTGCCCAATTGATTTTAACGAGGATGACCTAGTTGTCGCACATAACTTTTCAGCCGAGGCCTCTTGTTTTGCAGTTTTAAACTGGGATTTGCCTCGAAAGATTTGTTGTACAATGGCTGAGTATCGAAATCTTACAAACGGTCTCAAGTTTAAGTATAACCTACTGGAAGCGTGTAAAACATTTGGCATCTCTAGTATTGAGTCTGACCAGAAAGAAGAAATGAGGGATTTAGCTCTGAGGGGTTGGCCATATACCAAAGAGGAGCAAAAGGATTTACTCCAGTATTGCTCCACAGATGTTAGTGTCCTAGGGGAATTAGTTGGTAAGTTGAACCCAGATGGTAGGGCTTTGATCAGGGGGCGCTATGCTGCAGAAAATGGGTTCATGAGCACCAGAGGCATACCTGTCGATAAAGAAGGGATCAACTTATTAGAAGAAAGTAAGGATGAATTGCTTCTTGAAAAGGCAAAGGAGATAAACCGTTTATGCAAAATGGATATTTTCTGTGATGGAAAGCTTAGCGTAAAAACCTTGGAGAAATTCCTTGTACAAATAGACGAACACTGGCCCAGTACCGATAAAAATAGTTTAAAGCGTGACAATGAAACATTGAAGTCGCGTGAGCAATTGGATGAAAGGTTGCCAAAGATACGGCAATTACTCAAATCGATGAATATGCTTCGGAAATACGAAATAAATGTAGGTCCCGATGGCAGGCATAGATACGACTCAATACCATTTGCAACTTCAACAGGAAGAACGCAAATGAAAGGCGGATGCCTCCTTTCAGGCCCAGCATTCCTTAGGTCATTCATTCAGAGTCCACCGGGTAAAGTATTGATAATCGCAGATTATAAATCACAAGAGACCTTAATTGCGGCAGTCTGTTCTGGTGATGAAGGTATGGCTCAAGACTATTATTCAGAAGATTTCTACTTCTCATTTGCAAAAAGAGCTGGAGCGGTTGCAGACTCTGCCAAGAGAGCCGATTCAGAAAGAACTGAGTCAATTCGATCAACCTTTAAAGTTGTAGCTTTAGCAGTCCAATATGGAATGGGAGCCCCTAGCCTAGCTGACAAATTGTCTATTCCTGACATTTATGCTAAATCACTTTTACGTAAGCATAAGAAGTCATACCCAAAATATTGGGAATGGGTGGAGAAAGTTAAGAATATCGCCGCTATGAATCAACCAATCGAGGCAATATTGGGGTGGCGTCTAAACCCGCCTTATCAATCAAAAACTTCTTATATGAAGGGAAAGAGCTCAATTTTAAGTATTTGTAATTTCCCAATCCAGGCAACGGGGAGTGAGATACTGCGTGCTACAGTAATAGATTTAGCAAATGCAGGTTTTCACCTTTTAGCGACGGTTCATGATAGTGTCATTGTGGAAGTTGATTCCAAAGACTGGAGACAAGAGGAAATACGCCTTAAATCTGTAATGAAATCGACCACTGAAGAGCTTTTAAATGGCAAAGAAATTCTAGTAGATACTAAAGTGATACTCCCAGGAGAACGATATCATGATGAGAGAGGCAAAGATATGTGGGATTTCTTGGAAAACCGCCTAAAACTAAACAAAGGTACCTCAAATGAGTAACCCAGCCTCTCCAAATGGGAACCCCGGTCCCTTATTTATAGATATTAATAATAGTAGTATAGTTAAGGGGGTTAAGGGTGAACCCGACGCGGTCCTATATCGGTCCCCTTACATGAAAAGTCTGAAATCGAAAAAGCTAGGTGCTTTTATTTCAATACCGAAGGAGTTTTCGATCAAAGTCTTAATCTCTTGCGGTTTATCTTCGTTTATTGTCTGGCTGGCAATTTTCGATGCTTACAGGATTAGGAAAAAGAAGCCTTTCAAGCTGAACTCCAAAATAACTAAGTTATGGACGATAAACAGAAAGCGTCTTGCTTCTTATCTGCTGAAACTAAAAGATCACGGGTTTATCGAGTATGAATTGGAGTGCGGAAAAGCTCCCACTATAACAAAGGTACACGGCTACCAGAATTAAGTCTGGGCCCATCTTTTCGCCCCTCCCCTCCCTACGCAAAATTATAAGGTAATACTTGTTGTAAATCAATAATTAGTATAAGTAAATATATAATTATTTAAGTCTTTTGTAATGCGAAAAGGTTTTAAATAATTTTTAATAGTGAGATTAAATTGGGTGCTAATAATTTACTTTAAGAAATCAGAAATGGATTTGGCACTTGCACGGGGACCAAAGTCTTTATGCTCAGATGCGACGGGTAATATGGTCTCCAGAAACGCACCATGGGCCCCATTTTTCGGGTCCTCACTCGTATCTTTCACATATAGAATCGCGAACTTTGCCAAACGTTGATCTTTTTTTCGACGAAGGACTCGACCCATTCTTTGAATCATCTGGCGCCGTTCCCTGCTAGCGGCAATTATTATCCCCAGGTCCGCCTCGGGAATGTCAATCCCTTCATCCAGAGTCTTGGGTGCGATAATCGCGTCGAGAGCTCTACCCTTAAATTGCTTTAGAACCAAACGACGGTTCTCTTTGTTCATTTTACTGTGATGCAGCCCGCATGAAATTTTTTTCTCTTCTAGTACTTCAGCGGCAATTTCAGCTGATTCAATTGTCGCAGTAAAGGCGATAGTTCCGTTTGAAGCTTTTATTGAAGAACTCAATTTTTTAAGGGCTTCATACTTTGCATACGTTTCAGCGAGCAACCTCTTTCGTTCGGTGAAATGCTTCAGAAACCTTCCTGCAGCGATGCCTTCTCGCATATCGCCCCCTTTGGATAATTGTGTAATGAACTTCATGAATTCACCGAATGACTTACCACCGGCATAGGGATCGGGTGCTCCGTGATGATTTTTAAGGTGACGCACAGCCTTCGAAACCTCCTCACTGCATTTCTCATAATATTCTCGTTCCTGTTTTGAAAAAGACACGCCGATCGTTGCTAGTTTGAATTCAGCAATAATTCCTTTCTTTATTGCTTGTGAATAATTATAGCTGAAAGCAATGTTCTTAAAATAGGGCAATAGAATGTCTTCATGAGTACCATCTTGTCTTTCGAAAGTAGCGGTAAGTCCTAATCGAGAATCGAATGCTGATTCCAAGGCCTCTTGCCAAGTTTCAGAAGCGTAGCGATGAACTTCGTCGGCAACTAATATACCCTTCGTCCCCTGCGGAAGTCCTAAATCATATTTGCAAGCAGATGCAGCTACAGCTACCAACACCCTGCAATTTCGAAGAGAATTTTTCCTCCCGTTGCCCATTCTTCCGATATCAGAAAAACCTAGGTTTTCCAATTCTGCAACCCATTGATCTTGAAGCTCTCTAGTGGGAACCAAAACGACGCCCTTCCCTCCTTCATTAATAACTTTCCCTAATGCAAATGCACCAAGACGGGTTTTGCCAGTTCCTGTAACTGCTTCCACGACTCCAGTTCCCCCTGCTTCAAACCATGCTTTTGCAGCTTTCTTTTGCCAGTCATAAAGTTCAAATGGAATTTCTTCAAAATCAGTGGCTTCTACATTATCTGGTATAATACCTTCGGTAAGTGACCAATAGGGAGGAGTCTCTCCGTGTTTCGTAAATAGGTTATCGATGTTTTGATAGAGAATTCTGTTGATCGAAGATTTATCCACCCTCAACAAACCGCTTAACTCGGAGGCACTCTTTTCTCCATCGGCTAGGAGCCTTATGATTTTTTCTTCTAGGGAAGCTTCAGCAGATTTTGGAGCGGAAGTCTTGGATGACTTTTGTGACTTTGAAGTTTTCTGCTTTCGCTTGCTTTTTACCTTCTGTTTTTTCTGTTTCTTCTTTTTTCCCTTCTTCCCGGTCGAAGGGTCAAAGATCTCCAAAATTGAATCAAGGAAGTCGTTGAGGAAACCCATTGTGACTATTAATTTCTTTTACGGTTTTGGATTTCGCGGTAGTAGCGGATTTTGTTATCGCGGAAGCGGCGGAGGCGGTCGGCGTCGGCATTGCCGGCTCGTTTACGGAAGTGAAAGATTTCGTTTCGAATATTGGCGACTTCCGTCAGATCGACGCTAAGAAGGCCTTTATGGGATCCGATGATTTCCTTGAAGTGTGGCCAGACCTTTTGATTGTTTATCAACTCATTGTACTGGGCAAAGGTCATGTCGTCGAGGGAACCGACGGGTCGCTCGTTCGGGGCTGACTTAAGGCAGGCAAGAGCATTCGGCAAATGCTCGTCGGGGATGACTTCGGCAATGAATTCGCGTAGTTCGGTCTCGATTTCAAAGAGGAGAACGAAGCACTCTGCGAAATCATTGAGTACGGCCCATACATCCGTGAGGGTAAGGATTCCAATCAGTTTTTCCCGTGTGCCGACCAATACGAAGTCTCGCTCACTCCAATTTTCACCCTCGGTATCAATGAAGGTATCGGGTGGAATTAATCTGTAACGATTGCTCAGGCATTCACGCACGGGAAGATCGACCACTTTGTTGCTGGCACCGCGTAATTCAAAAGATCTTTGAGCGAAGGATTCGTAACTAAAGATCCCGCAAAGGTGATTGAGATCGTCGAGCACGGGGAGTTGGGAATAGCCTTGATCGCTCATCAACTCGAGTGCCTCCCAGACTAGTTGACTGTCGGATATGGTGACGAGTTTCTGGCTCTCGGGAATAAGAGCTTGGGCGGGCCCAAATGGACCGGGGCGATGCTTGGGACTAGGGAAATCTTCGGGCATCTTGAAAATGGATCAAGCCCTGGGCGGGTGAGCACAGGATGGATCAGCGGGTGGTGGATCGAGCCGGGTCTGGTAGGGTTGGCCGGTGCGTTGGGCTTCGGCCATGTCGTCGTAGATACTTAGGATTGTATCCTTAGTAAAAAAGGTGCCTTCCTTGATGACCTTACCGGAATCATCCTTCACCTCGGTACGGGCAATGTCTCTATTTTTAACGATAGGAAAGGTTTCCATGATGTAATCGACCGCATCCCGTGGAGTGGGGAAAGATTCAAGAAGCTCTTTCGTGCCCTCTTTTTGCCAGTCTTCTTGTGACCCTAAATACAGATGAAAAAAGGCAGCATCCAGCTCGCAACGCAGGATAAAACGACGCCCGTCATCCCATCGAAAAGGAGGACCAGCATAACCACAATCCTTGGCAAATGCTTCGAGATCCCATGCTGTGTAAGTAAGTTCTAAAATTCTCTTAAGAATGAAATTAATGTCTACACTATCTAACTTTTGAGGACATGGGAAAGCAAGTTGCTGAATTAGAAAAAAATTTAGGGTTATCCCTCCTATCTTTTGCCTTGATACATAATCCAATACAAATGACGCCGATATCCCAATCATCGATAAAAGCTTTTCAAAAACTACATCAGGAAAAAAAAGTGTAATTTTGTCACCTACAGCAGTAAGAGGGATGACACTACTAACTACTGTCCTGACATTAGCTACCGTACCTCCAACGGTTCGCCACCCAAAAAACCATTTATATTGCCAATAATCAGGTATTCTTCCTTTAATT
The DNA here is from genome assembly GCA_028101545.1 of Opitutales bacterium. Lineage (GTDB taxonomy): Bacteria > Verrucomicrobiota > Verrucomicrobiia > Opitutales > Seribacteraceae > Seribacter. Next base: position 35,576 of record JAOHKZ010000002.1, read on the forward strand.
TCCTTCTTATTTAAAAAATATCTTGGACTGATTAAGTTATATGGGTCTATTTTTTCTTCAATTGTAAGATAATCAGATTTACCTCTAATCATTGATCCAGTTTTAGGTGCTTTTGCATGAGCAAATCTGTGATCATAATGTTGAATCATCTTTCCTTCATAAAGCGGTAATAAATCAATGGATCTCTCTTTCCAATTATCAGTATCTTGAGCAATGAAAAGGGATGAGTCATTCGACATGTCAAACATCCTCTTAAACTTAATATTCCATGGATTACCTAGATCTGAATCATTTTCATTTAATATAACAGGCAACCTTTGGTAAATTTGAACAGTAAGTACCGCATCTTCTTTATTTCTGAATATAGGACATGTAAAAGTGTTTGGATTGATCTTATAAATATCAGCAGAACTTAAGTTGAACTTCCTATGTGGCAGCCTTAAATCAGAAGCATCCTCCAAGAAAAAAGCAAATTCAGGTAAATCAACTAGTTGCTCGAGGCCGTTAGAAAAAATAAGACAGCTAAATTTTAAATTTCGATCTACCTCTGGAAAGAAACCTTTAGTATTAACAAAATCAAATAAACTCTTCAGAGATTTCTTTTTAATTAAATCTTGAAAGAAAAACTTAGTAGTATCGTCCGTCGCAATTCCAGTTGGAACGACACATCCTGAAAGCCCAAATTTACCAAGGTGGCTACGGTTTGACTCAGTAAATACTGTGTAGAGGTTTACATCACCTCGACCACAGAGAGGGTAAATTTTTGAGTTTCTTAGCATTGAACTGATGCCCTCCGATTGTCGAACAGCAGCCTTGAAATCGTTAAATAAATGAATGTTTTCAGTTTCTAAAGCTGCAATTTTTCTTCTACGTTCAGCTGCATTCTTAGCATTAGTAATTTCCTCACTCCGGGGTAAGAAGAATTCTTTCTCTTGTAGCTTAACTTTTTTCCAAGGTGGATTACCCAAGATGACATCAAATCCACCACTCCAACCGGTCCCTGCATTTTCAGGATTCCCATCATCAGGCAGTTGAAAAACCTCAGGAAAGGCCAAGTGCCAGTGAAAGAAATTGTACTGCTTTGTAATTTCCCTAACTTCTGCCCGAACTTCAGCGGGAATATTTTCAGGATTGTTCTCGAAGCGAAAAAAATCATCGTCGGTTGGACATAGACGAGCGGTTTCGGAATGATCCTTCTTCCAAGTAAAAACGGAGCACCATAGATCGGCCAGAAGCTTGGCATTTTGATACTCATTCGCACCTACGAGTTGATTGTAAATCTGTTCCTTTTGTGAAACGGAGGATACGGAATCGTCCTCTTTCGAAGAGAGCCTCGAAAACTCATCGGAAAAATTTACCTGACTGTCCGACTCGCCGAAATCAAACCGTGCTTGCTTTTTCTCCCGTTCCTTACGCATACGGCGGTTGTGGGCTGCAAGCTCGGTACAGACCGATCGTTCGTCTCCCTCCAAAGGTTTGAAGGCACCATCAGGAATACCTTCGGCCAAGAGTTTGGGCGTAACTCCAAGTAGGCTATTTCCGCATTGGATATGATGGTCTAGAAAAGCGAAGGGTTTACCGGGTTCCACGGATTCCAACCAAAGAGTGAACTGGCAGAGCTCAACGGCCATTGGATTTAGGTCGACCCCATAGAGACAGTTTGCCGTCACTTTACGGAGGGCTTCCTGGTAGGCCTCGGGCGATGGCTCCGTATCACCCGAAGTTATACGGGACAAGCGGTAGGCCAAACGGTGGGCGGCGGAAATCAAGAAGTGTCCGGATCCAACGGCGGGGTCGCAGACTTTCATGGAAAGAAGGGCTTTTTCCTGTTCCTCGGCTGATTTTCCTTCGAGCTTTTTTTTGAGAACAGGTTCCAGGGCGGAGTCGAGCAGGCATTGGACGAGAGAGTCTGGCGTGTAGTAACTACCGGTTTGCTTGCGGTCGGCACCGGAGGAGGAACGAAGCTCGAAGTTGCGGCCGTTGGTGTCGAAGAAGGGGTGGAGTTCAAGCAGGGACTCGTAGACGGAGCCGAAGGCCCGGGTATCGAGTACGCGAAAGTCGACTGGGCGGTAGGCTTTATCCCGGTCGTCCTGCAGGTAGGCGATTGATCGAATGGCGGACAGTAAGTTCTTGTTGGAAATTTGTACGGCTGATCCTTCGGAGCCTGGACGGGGCCCGTCGAGATCGGGCGTGCTGGATGGGTTGGCCCGCCAGAGAAAGGAACCGAGTGCAGGCAGGCCAAGTTGTGGGCAACCCTCGGGATCGCCCATGGCATGAAAGAGCAAACTCAGTTGATGCCAAAGATCAGCGTGAGGGGTGCCTCGCATGGAATCGGCAAGTTCGCGAAGGCGGCGGGTGGAATAGAATTCGTCGAAGGTCTTGCGGGCATCCTCGGAAGCGTCCGGAGAGTGTAGTAGCTTGCGGTCCTCAGAGACGAAGAGAAAAAGCAACCGATAAATGAAGCGCAGGAGCTGGCGGTAGTATTCGAGTGCGGAGAGTTCCTGGCTGCGGATTTTTTCACGTAGAGCTTCGTTGGCCCGGTGCTCGAGAAAGCCTTTACCCAAGTGGACAACGGCCTGCTCTACTCCGACGCGAAGCTTGTCGAGCACGGGGGCACCGTCCTGAATGGCTCCTTTGGACCATTTCTCAAGCCAGGTCTCCTCGGGGACGGCGTGTTCAAGACGGGAGTGGTGACAAAGGTGCCAGAAGATGAGAAAGTCGGGAAAAAGACTTGGGTCCTCCATCATGGCTTCGAGATCGAACTCAACGAAGGCCATGCGCGAAAGAGCGGGGTTGTCGCGAAGGAGTCGAAGTTGGAGACCGTTGGTGACAATGGCCCAAAGATGATCGTCGGAAGCATTGAGAAATTCCTGCACCATGCCGTGAGGGATGGACCTGGAGGAGCCACGCCGGTCGAGGGGCTGGTTGCACCCGACGAGATGTAGGGGGGCATGCCCGGAAAAGCGTTTAATCTTATATTCACGCTCGTTGAAAACGACGCCTGTGCCCGCATTGGGACGACCCCACCGGAGCTCGTCGAGCAGGTGGGTGGTCCATTCCTTGTTGGTTATGCCCTCCCCGTCTTGATCATCAGGGATTTCCTTGCGGGCTTCCTGAAAGCGAGCCCAGTATTTGAGCAGGCGTTCATAGACTTGGTAGGCCTCGGAGCGAAGGCGGGAACCGGGGGGCAGGTGATAAGCCTCGGGGGTGACACCCTCAGCCTTGCCCTCCACGATCTTGACGAGGTAGTCGGCGGGCAAAAGAGCCCCTTGGGAACGAATGCTTTGGAAAAGGATGCGGGCCATGGGGATATCAGAAAGTTGGAGCGGGAAGAAGAACGTAGGCGCCAAGAAGATCGGGCTGGTTTACTGGAGATACTGATACGCGGCCACTTTCGGTCCGTGCCTTGCGTACCCGGCGATGGGAGTCGAGGAGAGCATCGGCACGGTCCTTCGCCTGAGTTTCAAGATCGGGAAGGACATGATGGATCTGTCCGACAAATTCAGAAATGGTATCCTTGATGAGTCCGGGGTCGACATTTCCGGAGGGGGTGGCGGAGAGCAGATCGTCCACCACTTCCTGCGAAAGCCATTGAGGGGATTCGTGACCGCCCTGATAGGCAACTGCCCGTATCTCTTCGGATAAGAAGATTCGTTCCTCTGCCTTAATCACCTTGAGGTGAAAACGGTGGCGAAGAAGAAGAAGGTAGGTGCGAGAGTTGACCGAAGCGGTACGCACGACTCCGCAACGACTGGCCAGAGCCCCTCCTTCTACCTGTAGGACTTCGTCGAGTGAGGCATCGAGAACATACGATGCCAGGGATTCGACCATAGGATGAGTACGGGAAAGATAGAGCGACCCCTTGGGGGCAGGCATGTCGAAACTGATGCGGAACTGATCGACATTGTCATCAGGATGAAGAACCTGACGCAGAGAACGAGGACTGTTGGGATCGTAAGTAATGCGTAAGGCATCGGTCCCTGTTTCCTCTAGATTTAGACCCGCTTTGCGTAGGCTGTTTTCGAAGAAGCGACGAACGACGGGACCAGTTCCGATCGCCTCCTGAACTTCTGCAAGTTCGGCAGCCACTTCCTCCGGCTTGATCGAATGCTGAGCAAAACGGGAGCGGGAGCGTTTTTCACCCTTAGCCCGATCCTCCCACTGGGAATGTAGCGATTCACGGTCCATCTCATTCATAAAGGAGAACATTTCTGTTTCGAAATCCTGTGGGTTTCTTCTAAGAAGCAAGCCTTCCATGAGGGCTTCAACCACTTCCTCGCTGTTTCCGGGGACAGCCACGGATATGCCGAGGTCACTCTTGATCTTTTTGTGCTTGCGAAGGAGGACATCGAGGACGACACCATCGATACGGTTGTCTTTGCCGAAATAAGTGATGACCCGCACTTCGTCCGTGGGTTGACCAAAGCGGTCGACTCGCCCTTCGCGTTGCTCGTGACGGGTGGGGTTCCAGGAAAGGTCGTAGTGAATGACGGCGTTGAAATGTTCCTGTAGATTGATCCCTTCAGAAAGGCAGTCGGTGCAGACAAGTACACGAGAATCATGCTCGCCCAGCTCCTCGATTCGGGCCTCTCGTTCCATGGGAATGAGACCGCCTGTAATGGAGCGAACTTCCGTACCTTTCAGTGCTTTGGAGAGTTCTTCGGCAAGGTAATCGGAAGTGTCCACAAAACGACAAAAAAGAATCGGATGAAATCCTTCCTTGAGAAGCTCCTTGACCATCTTGGTCACGGATTTGAGCTTATGATCCTTGGCGCCTCGAAGGTCGTCCGCCCGAAGAGCCAGTTCCTGAAGTCGTTTATGAAAAGCTTCGTCGATTTCCTCGTTGGCGGTATCAGCCCCTGGAGTGGCGTCGAAAAAGTCGGCTTCTTCGCCTTCGTCCTGGTCCAGGATCTTGGCCCGTCCGTAATTATCGGCCTCCTTGATGGAGGTAGTCTCCGCGGTGGAGGCACGGTTGCGAAGAGTCGCGGCGGCGGAAGCGGGACTGGAGGCAAGAGAGCGCAATAGAGCGAGAGCGGACCACCAGCGAACCCGACGATGATGATCCTTGCCGGAGGGATCCTCCACCATCTCTCGGGCGAGATCGACGATATCGTCAAAGAGTGAACGGTATTCGGGGGAAAGGTTGTAACTTGCATCCTTGTCCATACGGGTTGGGAACGAGGTGTCCGCATTAAGATATTGCCGAATATCGGCACGACGGCGCTGAACAAGATGTCGTGCGAGATCCTGCCGTATTGAGGATCGAGCCTCAGTATCCAAATCCTCGGGCAGATCGCTAAAGTCTTCCTTAAGCAGAGATGCAAGCGAGCGAAAGGCGGCTTCATTGCCACTATGCGGGGTGGCGGTAACCAGGACAAGATGGCGTGCAGGATCTGATGAGATACGCTTAAGAAGGGAGTGGCGCTGTTGGCGACCACGACCGTCTCTTGAGCCAAGCGTACAGGCATGGGCTTCGTCCACCACTACAAATTCAGGACAATTACGAACAAACTCATCGATACGGGTGGAGGATTTAATAAAGTCGATTGAGAAAATGAGGAAGGGATACTTATCAAAAAGAGTGCTACCCATACGAAGCCCACGCTCAAGTCGACCAATGGTGGAAGGAAGTACGGTCTGAGCTTCGATGTGAAACTTTTCAAGAAGTTCACGCTGCCATTGTTCCGCAAGCTGGGGCGGACAAAGAATGGCAAAGCGGGAAATTTCTCCCCGGTCCAAAAGTTCCCTTATAATAAGTGAAGTCTCGATGGTCTTTCCGATTCCGACGTCGTCGGCAATCATGAGACGGATGGTTTCCTGGCGAAGAGCCATCATCAGGGGAACCAGTTGGTATGGGCGTGGCTCGACCGCAATGCGGGCAAAGGAACGGAAAGGGCCGGCGCAGGCACGTGTGGAAAGCAGAGCTGCATCTCGAAGGAGCTTGCAGGAATTAAAGTCCCCATGGAGTTCAGGCTTGGGAGGATCGAAGTACTTGGATTCGACGGTCTCAATCTCAGTATGAATGGCAGTCTCTTCTTCATCCAATCCACCGAGTGGTTTTACGCGAAGAAGTTGTTGGGTGGAATCTGGCAACACGATCCATTCGCGACCACGAGCGAAAACAACGTTACCGGGAAGAAAATTTTGGGAAATCATAGATGTGTTAAATCAAAGGTTTGATGCGGTGCCGAACACAGAGGGATAATCATCAAGAATGGATGGCCAGTCCGCCTGATGGTGGAAACGAATAACCTGAAAACCGGCATCCTTTAATCTTGCGGTTATTTCCTCATCCTTTGTTTTCTGATGGGGATCGTCATGCGGAGGACCGTCCACATAGATGGCGGCAAAACTTTCGGCATAAAAGAAGTCGGGCTTGGTGAAATAATCGGAGAGTAGTTTCTGAGCATCATCGGGCAGGCGGTGATTTCTTTCCTCCACCAATTTGAGCCATTTTTTCTCCAACTTCGAATCGCACATTTCGTAGAGTTTTGAAACATGACTCTCGCGGGAAAGAACGCCTGCGTTCATGGAAACCTGTGACTTTGACAAAGAAAGCAAAACATCCTTGATAAGCGAACGGTCCAATTCGCGGTGATCTCGTTGATTACCGTAATCGAGCAAACAGTCATAGCAGGCGGCTTCACATCCTTCTCCGTTTCTCACATTTGGGCCAAGATCCTCTCCCGTATCGGGGTTATAATGACATAACTCAAGAGCGACTCTGGCAATTTTGGATACGGCGTTTGGATCTGTAACCACTTGCCTAAGTACCCCTGCCCCCCCCCTCAGCGGCTTCATAAAAGGAAAGGACCTTTCGGTTGGAAGAATTTGGTAAGGACTCAACTGCCAGTTCAGAAGGCTCCAACTGATAGACCTGTTGAATGGCTTGCTTAAGGGCGGCCTGCAAAGATGCCATCGCTTGGTTGCCAGGATGCTGGGCAAGAGAGAATACAAGAAGGTTACGCTTATCCTCCACATAAGGAATGACAGTCTCGGTGTAGGTATTCTGATTTTGCTCGTCCCCTTCATTATTTGCCTGATGCCGAGGCCCCCATCGACCCGTTTCAGGATCCAACTGAAATCCCCTGTTGCGACTACGGGCCCATCCCATATTGATCCGCCAGATGTTGGCGGCATCCCCATATTTGACTTCTCCAAGGGGCTGCTCAGTAGAACGAATTTCAGCAGAGATGAAACTTTTGACCCCGTTGACTTCAGGAAAGTCATAACAGGTGGCAAGATCATAACCTAGACGCTGCCTTTCCTCTTCGTCCGAGGTAATACGGTTTACCCGCATAGTAGAAACATTCTGTAGTCGAATCATATTGCGAATTTCACACCTGACATCCATTTCCGCACCGCAATTTGAGCAAGTGTCCTGGCTCCCTGTGCCATCGATCATGTGTCCGTATCCACACTCCGAACATACCTTCATGGAAAATTTTTCCATGGCCCCACCTTCTTCTTCAAAAGAGAGATTTACTTTGTTGATTCTGTATTGTGCTCCTTCGTGATATACAAGAGCCTGTGGACCAAATTCGGAAACGGCGAGAAAGCGTGGCCGTGATAGAAATTCGTCTTTGCCTCTCTTACCTCTTCTCGATGGGATGAAGGCAGAGAGTGGCAGGCGTGGGAAGTTGTACCCGGGCAAGAACCCTTCACTTGCAAAATAACGGTAGGAATAGAAGTCGCCTTCCATCGCATTTTTGGCGTTTGTAAGAAGCTCTATCTGAGTTTCAGCCTGCTTCCTCAAGGACTTTGCCAAGTTACGCTCGTGAACCGGGCGGTTGTGGTCCACGATCACAGAATTTTGCTGATTTCTCTGCTGGATAGCCGTTTTATACAGGCTCCTCCAGCGAATACACGCAGAGTCGAAAGATTTGGGGATTTGCTCAATTACTCTCTCCAGCCATTCATCTCCATACCATTTGCATTCAGCAAGGTATTCACCCATTGCAGATAAAAGATCCTTGGAGGCAACAAACACTTTTTTGCGTAGATGTGGATCCTGTAGTTTTTCACTGACTCTTTCCTGCAGTGGCAAGGCAAGGTCTTCTTCCGATACGCGAAGCACTTCGACAAGAGTTTTACCCAAACTCAACTGAGCATAGGATAGCCAAATTGCATGTATGTGAGACTTGATCAGATCTTCATTGGCCAGATCGATGCGTGGAGCGGAAACGGTACCTTTAACCATTCTCTCGGGACGCTGGAAATAGTACTGGTCATGCGGAGATAGTCCTGAACAATAGGTGTATACAAGAGCGGGCTGCCCTCCTCTTCCTGCACGGCCACTGCGCTGGGCGTAATTAGCCGGAGTGGGAGGAACATTACGCATGTTAACCACATTAAGCTGTGCAATATCTACCCCCAACTCCATGGTAGGTGAACAGAACATCAGGGCGAGTGATCCTTTCTTGAAGTCATTCTCGCGCTGAACTCGATCTTCGGGTGCAACTTGAGCCGTGTGCTCCCTACCTCTCAAACCACCCCCAACTTCTGAAAATTCGACATAAAACTGTTTAAAGAACTCATTGGATTCTTGTTCTTCCTCACTCGCATGAGTAACCCTCAGTGGGTCTCCAGGAGGAATTCCATTTCCTTTAGTCCAGACAAAAACCGAAGCTGGTACTTGATAACCAGGGCAATCTGAACCCTGTACTGCACCGGGCTCACGAACTTTTTCAACCAAGCCGTATTTACTCATGCAGTTCAAAAGGTCACGAATGATTTGTGAAGCATCGTCCAGAGTTATCTTCTCATCAAAATGAGCCCCGATTTCACGGCGAAGATATTGTCCGTACCCGCTTTGAGGAGAAACAAAAAGATCCTCGCCCCTTCGGCCAAACTTGCTCCGTGGCCAAGCAATCCCGGCGGGCTCCAAATTCCTAGCATCATCAAACACCCATGGATCGCGCAGTCTGGCTGTACTAAGGGTACAGATTTTTTCCTGATGAGTTTTTTCAAGAGAAGGTGTGTTTATGCAAAGTGATTTGCGCAAAAGGTCTAACAGCACAGTCGAAATTTCCTTTTTAAGAGCATCTGGTGAATTAATTAAAAGAGGATGTGCATTCTGCTTTTCCCAAAGATCCTTATCTTGGACAAAATCATCGATCCACTTGTATTGGATCTGGAGTAATCCACACTGTTCGAGATTTGGAGAGGTTAAGCGCCACCCCCTCCTAAGATCCCGAAAAATCAGGTATTTTAGAACCTCCCTTAGGGCACGTTTGGTGTCCTCGAGTGCTGGCCCCCTGATCTCCGGATCATTAGCATACTCCTCTGCAGGTAAATCCATGGCTCTCTGAAGATCGAAGTCCACCTTCTCAAAATCCAAACCATTTTCTCCGGCATTTTCCATTGCCTTGTATAAAGAGGATCGGAGGAAAGCCACTTCGACGAAATCATTGAAATGTCCCGCCTGAAGCGAAGCGTCCTGCCTGTTGTCCGTAAAGCTGAGCACTTTTTTAGCTTCACTCTTCAACTCCTCATCCTCCCTGAGCTTCTGTATAACCGAAAGGGCCATGATTGAAGTAGCAGTACTTCTTCCGTCTATACCGAGAGTGGAGAGTTTTGAAATGTCAGACTTAATTCGGGCGTTGTAGGTTACCCGGCAATTAGGATTAAGGCAGAACATGAAATTGTCACGAATAACAGCAACGGATATTCCGTCTTGGCCCAGATGACCATCGAGACTTAATTTATGAATTTCAGGAAGATTATCCCTCCTTGACCTGATAACTCTAATTGAACCATCCGGCGCCTCCTCAAGCCACTCATCAGGCACCCGATCGATCACACCTTCTGAATCTTCAGGCCATGGGTTTTTCGAAGAATGATAAATATACAATGCCTGCCTATCTTCATCCACAACCTTGCGAAAATCCAATCTTGGTTCAAGAGGTTCGCTCTGATCTTCGGTAGAGCAGGTAACTCGGAAATACTCCTGACCACAGCAACGGCAGAAGACCATGGGATATAAGCGAACCTTGCGATCAGTGCCAGGAGCAAACTGTTGTCCTCTCAAGGTTAGGTTTCTATTTTCCTCCTTTTCCAGGGACGCCCAAACGGTGTCCCCTCTGGTCATAAATTGATGAAACCTAAAAGCAAATAGTGGAAAATTATTTGGGCCCCTTGCAATTGAACTAGCTAGAAGAAATTCTTTTATACGATCTTCAATTTGAAGCGAGCTAGCTGATGTGATCTCTGAAAGTTTTGAAATGGCACCGCGTTCTCCACCGATACTCAAAGGGGTTTTCCTAATAAGTCGCCCTGTGGACTCTTCTTTTTCTATCCCGAAAGTTGATTCTACCCAGCTTGCAAAAGGACTGTTCCTCAAGCCCTCATAATCATCGGGCAAAGGAGCTGAGTCTTCCATCAAGGATTTGATTTCACCTCTTACAGAAGGTTCTTCAAAATCAAGTTCTTCGGTTCTTCTCTGGAGTGATTCAATAACAACATTTTCTTTTTTTACAGTTGCGCCGAATATCTTAGTGGCCACATCAGCAACTACCCCTCTTTGACTTTCAGTATCTCCATCTGATGCCATGGTTGCTGAAGTTCCGACACAAAGCATTTCCTCACTTTCAAAACTTTTCCTAGCTCTGCGTATTAACATACCAACATCTGCACCTTGCCTTCCCCTGTAGGTGTGCAATTCATCAAACACCAAAAAACGAAGCCCCTTTGCATGGCGAACCAAAGCAAGTTCATCCACCCGTGTTAAAATAAGCTCCAACATAACATAGTTGGTCAACAGAATGTCTGGCGGACTGTTCTTTATGGCTTCACGGGCACTTTCGCCTTCTTGTCCTGTATAGGTCTTGAATGTGACGGGCATTTCATTTTTACCGAATCCGAACTTAAGGAATTTCTCTAATTCATCATTTTGACTATTGGCCAAAGCGTTCATTGGGTAGACAACTATTGCTTTGATTCCTCCTCCAGAGCCTTTTTTGAGAATATGATCAACAATCGGAATAATGTAAGAAAGACTTTTCCCTGAGCCAGTTCCGGTGGTAAGTACATAACTGGAATTAGATTGAGCCCTTTGAATCGCCTCGTCTTGGTGCTTATGCAAATGCATTGGCTTACCGATAGCGTCTGATTCTGATTTTCCAGTTCGAAAGATTTCCCCGCATTTTTCATGCAGTATTTTTTCACTTACCAACTGCTCAATGGAGCGACCTTGTTCAAAAGATGGGTTTAACTGTAGCAGTGGCTCTGGCCAAAGTGCTCCTTTGTCGAGTTCCTCATCGACATAAGCACTTATTCTTTGATCACTAATGTTTATGAAGCTTTTGAGATATGAGCCATAATCTCCGACAAGTTTTTGTCTGTATTCGAATATGTTCATTGGTTTTGGATCAAAGGAAGTTTTATAATTTAGAAATTTTAGTTAAAATTGATATTTAACATTAATTACTGCATGCAGTTAAGTATGTATTCAACCAAATAACCTACTCGATTCGATTAGTTTAAATAATTTATGGTTTTAACTGCTTTTTTAGAACCAAAGCAAGATTTCTTATTCAGAAAATTCAAAAAACTCTTCAATCAAGATTAATACAAAAGAAGGCACACAAAATTCTCAGCTATTGATATTGGGTGAGATACGGGACTCAAAATCCGGTACCCGGGGGCATTGGGGTGGGCTCAGATTCCTATCAATTCCTAGCAACTTTGTTACAAAAATCTGCAATTATTTACCGCGATTCGCAATACGCGTACAATGCCTCAATTCTCGCAAAACAATAATACTCTGCAACTAATGAAAATATAATGCAAAACCCTGAATATTAGTTATTTAGATATTTCAGTTTCGATTCCCGCCACCTCCACCAAAGTTTCAAAGACCCTTTTATTTCTGTAATTTATTAAATTATTCGCCGTAGCTAATTGAACTTTCTGCTACGAGGGTCAATCAGAAAGGATCAGGCTACTTGATTTTCGACCCAATGAATTAAAAATTTAAAACTAGTAATCCAGAGGCTCTAAATTACATGTGTTTCTCAAATAATGGAGATTTCCTGTGCCAAGTATTTACCCCGATGAGATTGATCCAAAACGATTTGTTTAATTTTTGTGGAGGAAGCTTGTGGATTGTAGCTTACTTGGATTAGTTTTTTACCTTCGGCAGATAAATATTTCTCCACATCTATATTATGCTTTTTATTTCCCCAGTCCTCTCCAATGACAAAAATGTCAGGTTTTAGTTTTTTGCAACCAGATACATATTCGAGTTTGTGGTAGGCTTGTACAATATCGACACATCGTAATGCTTTGAGCATTTCCATCCTTTGGTTTAATGGAATAATAGGCATATTCGGCTTGTAGGAACTCACCACATCGTCGGAACCGACCCCAACCGCTACTGTATCCCCCAAGGTTTTGCAGTACTCCAGTAATGCGAGGTGCCCAACATGCAATAAATCAAATGTACCAACGGTGTATATAAGCATTTTTATTTAGGAATTAAAAAAAGGTACCCACCCGTAAATTGAGGTAAGTATAATAGTATAAATGCCTAGAATATAGACATTTCTTGGGTTTGAGGATAATTTGGGCGTTTTAATTTGCGAAACATTTAACCATGCGATCCCCAAACAGCTAATCAGCAAAATATAAGAAAATATTTCGTGACTAAAAAAGCTTTCAAATAAAAAGATGAAGACAAGTATGATACTATTATTATCTAGTGCTAGCCCTGTATATTTTGTCCCACCTAATAAGCCAAATGTGCTGAAATAACTTAAGCGCAAGGCACTGGCAGATAGAATAATGAATGCAGCAGCTAAAAAGATGAAATCATATTCACCATAACTGGAGAGCAGAATAGCAGGGGTAACTCCATAACTTACAATATCAATTAAGACATCTAGTTGACCTCCAAAGGTTTGCTTAGACTTATTTCGCCCTTTCATTCTTCGGGCGATAAGCCCATCCGCCCAATCAAAAGCAACGGCCCAAATCATGCCAATCATCGCCAGCGGAAAGAAACCAAAGATACAGGAATAAATTGCTACAACAGTACAAGCCAACCCTGTAAGCGAGCACAGATTAGGAAGATCTTTTACAAATGAAAGTATTGTGGGCGGTAATGCTTGCGAACCTTTGTCATTATTCTCAGTAGCGATAGGTGAAGCGGCAGTAATATTAATTTTTCCTTAGGTATGAGATGACAGAGGTTGTATGCATGCTACCTCAAATGAACTGGACAATAATTAATTACCCTCACACTGCGTTACGATTAAAGCAAACCTAATCACAGTATATAATTTTCTGCCGCTCAATATTTTACGCAATTCTCCTTCGCTGAGAATCTCTGTCAACCTTCGCGTTTAACAATCCATCTAGTCCTGAGTATTTATTATCATTTTAGTATCCTTAAGAACTTTTATAGGTTCCCTGATTTACTAAACTCTCTACCCCACCCCCCTCAATACCGCCCTCTTTAACTCATCGCTGAGACTGCCCCATCTTTAGATAATTTGGGTGAGCATCTGACGATCTGTCCCAGAAATCTATTTAACAGTAATCTATATATCGATTGTTTGCTCACCCCAATGCATTGACAATTTAGTGTAATCGTACAATCATGCCAGGCATGAAGTTTATACAGCCTTTTTTGCTGCTTTCATTTTTGTTTACTCTTTCTCTTTGGTCCACCACTCCAGTACCGTATTCGGGTAAGATTGATATTCGTGGAGTTAATTACTTTGGAGATGCCCAGTTTACATTTTCTTTACACGATGGGAATGGAACAACCCATTGGAGAAATGGGAATCAACCAAAAGAAACCATTAAGGTAACAATTCGTAATGGTCGGTATAATGTTCTTTTAGGTGGACAGGGAATGAATTCATTACCACCGGAATTATTTCTGAATCATGATAAGCTTTATTTAAAAGTGGAAGTTGATATGGCAGATGGAGAAGGTCTTCGCCACCTTGCACCCGATCAATTGATTACCGCCACTCCTCGTGCATTGGTTGCTGATGTAGCGAAAGTTGCTGAATTAGCAAAGATTTCAGAAACAGTGAGCAATGGAGCAATCACTCGCGACATGCTTAGTTCGGAAGTTCTGACTCAACTGGATGCTAACGCAACTGCAAGCCCATCTACTCCTGTCACCATTACACGTGAAATGTTACCCCAGGATGTGCGGGACGACTTGAACAAAACGGTCACAATTACTAGAAGTATGTTGCCAGCTGATGTATTGAGTGACTTGAATCGCACAATTACTAAATCCATGCTAGGAAGTGATGTACTCGCTGACTTAAACAAGTCCTCCACAACTGCTTCACCCATTACCTTATCGATGCTTGCTCCGGAAGTAACCGTCAAGTTGGATCAGAATGGATCAGGTGGAAATACCACTTTTTATAATCCACCTGTTGTTGGAAGTACTCTTGCCGTACCTCATGGACAAAATGCTCCTGCGGGTTATTCACTCTATCATCAAGTAGGTCAACCTAAGGAATTGGTTTGGGAAGAGAAAGCTCCTGTGAGTGTGGCAAGGTATGCTTATGACGGCGTGGAAGTATTGGGTGGTAAAATCTATTTTGTAGGAGGTAGGGATGGCTCAAGTGCCAAAAATATTGCTGAAAGATATGATCCTGCAACGAACGCTTGGGAATCAATAGCTTCCATGTCAGTTGCTAGAATGGGAGTAGCTTCTTCAGTTTTGAACGGAAAACTCTATGCTATTGGTGGAGAAGGTTTATCAAGTGTGGAAGTCTTTGATCCAAACACAGGAAACTGGACAGTGGGAGTTGCTCTACCCAGCGAAGTAAATCATGGAACTGCGATTACTGTAAGCGATAAGATTTATCTAGTCGGCGGGAGAAATTCATCGAACCAAGATACTAATAAGGTGCTATCTTTTGATCCGATTACAAATCAATGGACTGCTAAAGTCAATATGCCAACTGCTAGGCATGGAGCTAAACTTGTTTGGTTTGAGAATCGTATTTGGGCAATTTCAGGCTGGGAATCACCCGCAAATTCAACTGTAGAAAGTTACGATCCGCAGACAGATACTTGGCGAACTGAAAAACAATTACCAAGAGCTAGGCATTGGCCTGTAGTATGGATTTCTCACGAAAGAATTTATGTTGGTGGACTGCAATATGGATCGCACATAGATTATTATGATTCCTCTAACGATACATGGATTGCGGGAGGTAATCTTCCTGAAAATAAATTTGTGGCTGATGCTGTTGTTCTAAACGAAAAAGTTTATGTCATCGGAGGAGCAACCGCAGCAAATGTCTATTCCAACAAAGTCTTCGCCGCCGATTTGAACGCCTCCGTTGACGGAGTCTACGACTTGTACCGGAAGGACGGCAATGCCTCCGCGGGTACGCCCATTGTGCAGGCGGAAGTGCCGGATGGATCGGTAACGGCGAGTAAGATTGCGAGTAAGACAATTGGTAAGGATCAGATTAGCGATGACATACTCAAATACCTCAAGCCTGAGATTACCGCACAACCGCAGGCTCAGACTATCTATGCCGATAGCAATGCGTCGTTCTCTGTAACCGCTGAAGGCAAGTACCTCACTTACCAGTGGAAAAAGGGAGGGACTAATTTAACAGGCGAAACCAATGCCACTTTTATTATTACCGATGCCAATGCCACTCAACATGACGATAATTACTCTGTGGTGGTGAGCAATGATTTCGGGAGTGTGGAGTCGGGGTTAGTGGAAGTGCTGGTTTCTAATTGGGGTCCAAATTCGATCCCCGGATTGGAACTTTGGCTTGACGCTAATGATGTTTCTACATTCGAACTTTTATCTAATTCTGTGAGTCAATGGTCTGATAAGAGTAGCAAGAAAAATCACTTTATTCAGTCTGATTTGAATAAAAGACCAGAATTTAGTGGTGGTGTATTATCGTTCTCCGCTGGCAATCAGCTTGCAGCATCCCAACCAATTCAATTTAGCGTTTTGAACATGATTTATGTAAAAAAATCATCCGACGAAAAGAGCTCAGATTTCTCTGCACAAAGTGACAAATACGGTACTACTTTTGAGAATGGAAGTGGCGTTACATCCAAAAATTTCGGTTCCCCAGACTACTACTTAAATGGTCACCCAATATCTTTAGCGACAAGACTAGATGCATATCAGTATATCCATGATGGCACTAGTAAAATACTTTCGGTGGTAAATTGCTCAACAATTTCTTGGCCTGTTTTTGGAATAGCGAACTACGGCGGATGGGAGTATGAAGGAGAATATTCTGAAATCATTTTTATCTCTGGAGCGTTGTTAGATTTAGACCGCCAAAAAATTGAAGGGTACTTAGCTCACAAATGGGGTTTAACTGCTGATCTTCCATCAGATCATCCTTATAAAAACAACGCCCCATGATCTACGACCGTGCCTTATCCGCCGCTGAAGTGCAGGCTCTGTACAATTTGGGGCAGTAATTGCTAAAACTCCCTACCCCGCTACCCTCAAAACCGCCCTCTTTAACTCATCGCTGAGAATGCCCCATCTTTCGACAATTCGTGCCAGCATTTGACGATCTGTCCCAGAAATCTCAGTCAATATCTTGATCAACGCCTCTGGTGAAAAGCCTGAATCCTTTATAGATACAGCCCTTTCGTTACATGGTGTATCGGGTTCGATTCCCGCCACCTCCACCAAAGTTTCAGAGACCCTTTTTGGGGCTTTTCCCTGTAATGATGCAGGTTTTAAGCGGTTCCTAGGCTCTGTTTTGACTAAGCCGTTTTGGACAGAATTAGACCCATTTTGACCCGATTTCCCAGAAATCTCAGTCAATATCTCAGTCAACGGTTCATCATCGGGTAAGTTGCGAATCACTTCTCCTGTTGGAAGTAAATTAGAGTCCGTGTAGATTTTGTCAGTCAGCTTACGATCGGAGTGACGCATCAGTTCCATGGCAGGCTCTTTTTCCTTATTTGTGAGCCTTATCCTTTAAGTCTAAAATCCAGAATAATCTCCATCCTTCGTAGGTTCCGATAACGCCGATCAATACAACTGTTACGATATTCCTAAGACTAAATATGGATTCAAAATCATGGAAATCAGTTAATACAGCGATGGCATATAAGTATATCGGAACAGTAATAAGTTGCCTTGTCCAATATCTTCTATCGAGACTGACGCCCACCCTCGTTTTACAATGTGGGCATTCAAAGGATAGGTTGCTTCGCCTGAAGAGCGAAGAAAGGAAACTAATCTTATTGCCGCAATTTGGGCATGTCATCGGTTTTCTCGCAATTACCATTGTACATTGTCTAGAGAATCAAAAACACCCAAGCGAATCTTTTCCACTCCTTTAAAAAGGATGATAAGGAAATTGACCTTCCATTCACAGATCAGGAGAAACTAATACCGCACCGAATGCTGATCGACCCTTCATGGTACAGATACGATCGTAGTCAAAGGCAATTTTTGTCTTGTCCTAGTTTCCTATTTGAACTTTTAAATTACTGTTCAGAATTCAATTCAATTTCGTATAATTTTCTGTTCGGAATTTCTTTTATCAGATGCAACTTACCACTTCCTCAAAGCTTATTCTTATTGGGAGCCTTTACCTTTCCCAAGGAATTCCAAATGGCTTCTTTCGTCACACTACGCCAATTGTTTTCCGCGAAAGTGGCCTTTCCCTAGAAGAAATTGCACTTTTTTACCCTGCCCTATACGCACCTTGGATGTTAAAATTTATTTGGTCCATTTTCGTGGATCGTTTCCACTCAGAAAGACGAGGGAAATACCGGTCATGGATCATCCCTCTACAAATTCTTACTGCAGGTACAATGGTTGGCCTTGCAAATTGGCAGTTTGGCTCATCTGTTTCAATCTTCGTTCTGGGAGTTGCACTCATTAATATCTTCAGTTCGATGCAGGATGTGTCGACCGATGGACAGGCTATTCAAATTCTTAAATATGGTGAAAGGGGCTGGGGAAATGCGGTTCAAGTCGGAACCTTTTGGATTGGCTATGTAGTGGGTGGAGGACTCATTCTTATACTGATGAATTCACTGGGTTGGAATTTCCTCCTGGTTGCAATGTCCATCATTACCCTTTTGGCCACTCTTCCCATCGTCTACTACAAAAAGCTTAAGAATCTTTCCGTGGAGGAAAACTCATCCCCGAAATCCTTCAGTGGTCTGCTAGACTTTTTGAAACAGCCAAAAATACTCTTGATTCTTGCCCTGATTGGATCTTACCGAATGCTTGAGGGATTTATCCGATCTATCCTTCCCACAATGTTCAAAGACTGGGGAATGGAACTGGAGGGAATCGGACTGACCTTGGGAATAATCGCTCCCATTTCTGCATTGGGCGGAGCTTTGATTGCCGGACTCTGGATCAACCGACTAGGACGATTAAGGTCCTTACTCATCTTCGGATCGTTGCAAGCTCTAACCGTTCTGGGTTACTTGTTTTTGAACATTGAATCGTTGACCAGTGCGGAGTGGGTTTTTCCAGTGGTCATCATTGACCACACCATTTCAGGCATGACCACGGTTGCCCTCTTCTCAGTCATGATGGATTGGAGCAGAAAAACGCATGGCGGTACGGATTATACCTGTATGGATTGCGTAGGGGTCTTTGCCATGATGGTTGGAGCAAGTGCAAGCTACCTTATTGCTCATTATGGTGGCTATGCCATGAGCTTTGGTTTTGCTATTCTGCTCATACTGATCTCTCTAATGGTGGTTGCTTATCTATATTTCTGTATTCAATCGGATGAACACTGGGCAGTACTGAATGTCCAAGAGAAGGTCAAAGTATAGTTCCTTATAGCCTTCGACTATTCAAACCACATCAAAAATGTGTTCTATATTGTATTAAAATATGATTGGCCTTGGCGTCGCCGTGGTTGATATTAAACTTGGAAGCAAAGCCAAAAACTAGTGAATTTGATGACGACAACTATTACAAGAATCTATTTTAGGTGATTGGGTCTTGACTACTATTTAAATACTCAGTTCTCGCATCAGTGTAAGGGTTTTTTCATGCCTCCTCCGCACAGCTGAAATTATAACATAGTAAGTAGAATAAGGTCAATTGGTGGTAAATTAAGCAATATGGTTAGAGTTATACAAAAAAAAATTGCCATAAAAAATAGGGCCCTATTTTTGAGGTCAAAAAACATATCCTACAGACAACTCGGTAAGGTGCATATCTCGATTTGAGAAAACCTCCATTTTCTCAATTCTTAGCCAACGATATCGTATTCCAAGGATTAAATGATCAATGGGTCTTAACTCGAAACCAGCAAAAATTTGATAACTGAAAAGAAAGTCTTTTTCTTCAACTGAAATACCAGAAAGCAAAAAAGAAGATTCTTGGTCAACTCCACCTAGTCCTGCACCTAATAGACCCGCAAAATAATTGTTGAAGTGAATCCTGCCACCTCCAGAAAGGTGAAAACCTTTACTGTATTGAATTCAGAAATGGACGGCTTGGTCGGTTGGTGGAAGTTTGATGAGACTAATGGCACAGTTGCATATGACTCGAGTGGCAATGGAAACGATGGGAATTTGACTAACGGACCGACTTGGACGACTGGGAAAATCGGAGGAGCTTTGCATTTGGATGGAGTGGATGATTATGTCAAGGTCATGCATTCGGATGAATTGAATTTGGTTAATTCTTTCTCGATTGCACTTTGGGTCAAGATCTCAAGAAAAGTTGCTTCTGGAGACTACACTTCAGACCAAAATTTAATAAGTAAACGATTGAACTTAGTAAATTATAGTGAGGCTTATGCTCTTAAAATATTTGGTCCTGACCGACCTAATGCTGGGCGAGCAGAGTTTGGTACCAATGCAAGTACATTTTCTCCTCCATGGCATGCTGGTTCTTCGATTTTTGATACTAACGGGTGGTACCATTTGACAGTTACGATTGATAATCAATCGGTTAAAATTTACATTAATAGCTCAACAGACTCTGAAAGTTCTTACACAGGACAGCTTAGCATAAATGAACAACCTATATTTATTGGTATAAAAGCCGATATGACGCGGGCGGTTAAAGGCCTCATCGATGACATTCGCATTTACGACCGTGCATTATCCGCAGAAGAAGTGCAGGCTCTATACAACTTAGGGCAGTAATTACTAAAACTCCCTACCCCACCACCCTCAAAACCGCCCTCTTTATCTCATCGCTGAGACTGCCCCATCTTTCGACAATTTGAGTCAGCATTTGACGGTCTGCTCTAGAAATCTCAGTCAATATCTCAGTCAACGCCTCTACTGAGAACACTGAATCCTTGATGGCTACAGGGCTTTCGGCACATGGTGCTTCGGGTTCGATTCCCGCCACCTCCACCAAAGTTTCAAAGACCTGATAGGTTATTTGAATTCGCCTGCTTTTCGGGAGTCGCGGCTCATTTCCTCTTGAAACATGACTGCCATACCTCGTAACTTCCGACTCAATTCACGGTCTCGAATAGGCTTAGATTCCTTTGGATCCTTTTCCAGATCATAGACTGTAATCCTTGGGTTCAGCATGGCCTTATACTTTCCCGACCTTACAGCAGCCAGAGCTCCGTGACTACCATGATAGAAAAAGGCGTTTATA
Source organism: Opitutales bacterium (assembly GCA_028101545.1). GTDB lineage: Bacteria > Verrucomicrobiota > Verrucomicrobiia > Opitutales > Seribacteraceae > Seribacter. The sequence continues at coordinate 56,157 of JAOHKZ010000002.1, forward strand.
TAATCGTCCCGATTGAAATAGGATTGCCATTCAAGCCCTTGCTCCCATCTGCGTCGAAGTGGAATGTCTGAATTTAGAGATAATTTGGCGCTAGGCTTGGGTATGCCTTTAGTCTTACCAATCATCATCGGCCAGAGGTCTCTCCCGTCAATAACAGGATGATCCTTTGGAATACGAATATTGGCGGCCGTGGCCAAGGTGGGCAACCAGTCCATCGCATTTACGATCTCACCGCAGACATCACCAGTAAGTACTTTCTGTCCGGGAGCCCTTATGATTGCTGGTACACGAATCCCACACTCCCAAGTGGAAATCTTTCCTCCGATCAAAGGTTGTTCTTTATTTCTTCCAGGGCCGCGACCGTTATCCGAACTGTAAACCACAATCGTCTTTTCATCCAAACCAAATTTCTTGAGCGAATCAATGAGTCTGCCAACACCGTGGTCCAGTTCCTGAATTGCATCGCCATACTCTCCCCACTCTGATGAACCTTGAAATTTTGGGCTTACTCCCAATGGGACATGGAGCATGGTGTGCGGAAGATAGAGAAAAAAGGGTTTATCTTTATTTCTTTTGAAAAACTGAATCGCTTCCTGCGTGTAAAGATTAGTCAATTCAGCGGGATCAGCCGGACGCTTAACAACTTTACCATTCCGTAAGATCGGAACACCCTTATCTCCAAAATAGATCGTTTCCACCGGGTCCAGGTTCGAATACATTCCATAATGATAATCAAATCCCTGTGCCATTGGCACAAAAGATTTCTTATCTCCGAGATGCCACTTGCCGATGCATGCAGTGGTGTAGCCATTGGCTTTAAATAATTCGGCAATGGTCACCTCATCTGAATGAATACCACGCTTTGAATCCGCCCGCTGCACCCAGGTTTCCATTCCAATTCTTCTTGGGTAGGCTCCAGTCAAAAGTCCTGCGCGTGAAGGACTACATATTGGGGCTGCTGCATAATAGTCTGTAAAACGGATTCCTTCCTTTGCAAGTTGATCGATTCGAGGAGTTTTAACCTCCGTGGCTCCGTAGCAACCAAGATCATAATATCCCTGATCATCTATAAAAATGATTACCACATTTGGTTTGGATTCCTTGCCCTGAATTTCGATCAAGCCAAAGGATAATGCAAACAACGAAAGCAGTAGATAGCTTCTCCTCATGATTCTCGGGTTTTGTGAAAAAAGTGTTTTCAGGCTCATTTATGCATTTTTATGAGTTCCGTAGTTATTGAATTGCAGATAAGATCACAAACCGAGTTTGAAGACTTCACTGGCGGCCAGCAGAAAGATACCGGCGGTATGAGTATTTGAACTTTCTTGGCTAACCGCAGCGGGCCCCACACCGGGAGGTTGCCCCCACTCCACTTTACCTTCCTGGTTTACAACGGATGCGATAGCGGTCCATCCTTTCTTCGCTGTTGGAAGGTAGGCCCGTTTCGGAAGGAGGCCGTTATTGATACCCCATGAAACCCCGTATGTCATAAAGGCCGTCCCACTGCTTTCCTTCATGGTATATTCCTCAGGGTCTGCCAAGTTCGTCCTCCAGAATCCATCTGCCTGCTGGCAGGCTTTCATGGCTGCTGCCATCTTCAAATATTGTGTTTTGTATCGCTCGTAAATTGGATGCTCTTCAGGGAGGTAAGTGAGAATTCTTACCAACCCTCCAAAGGCCCAACCATTTCCGCGGGACCAAAACACTTTTGCACCATTTTTTGAAGTCTGCTTTTTCGGTGAGGTTGTGAGTCTTTCGTAGGCAGGATTAGATTTATCTACCGAATCCATTTTCACTCCCTTTTTAAATGTAATGTCTCGGTAGAACAGACTCTCATCCTCATCATACAAAGCTTCTGATGTGTCCCAGTAACAGGCATCCATCCATTCCAAATATTTTTTGTCTCCAAAATGTTGATACAGCATAGCAAACAGGGGAGGAGAAAAGTAAAGCCCATCGACAAATCGTATACCACAGTTTTCCAAATACCATTTGGAGGGTTTGGTGGCAGGAGTAAGCTTGCTTGGGTCTTTAAGAAAAGCAAAGGTCGGCTCAAGGATGGACTCCTCTTTTTTTTCCTGATAACAACCGTACCAAACCTGCCCAAAGACGAAGGAATAAAGGTACTATCCCAGTCGGCATCCGTCTTGTCAGGAATCGCCCAGTTGCATGCCTCACCATACTCTATGCATTGATTTAGATACGCATCATCGGAAGTGCTTTCGTACATCGCCATCAACCCCGTGTAATAGGTTCCAAATACCCAATTGTGACGATTGGGATTCTTGATGCTCTTATTTCGATACTCCCGTACCTTATCTGCGAGCTTTTTGATGGTTGTCTTTTTATAAATCTCGCCTGAAGCAAAAGACGAAACGGAGATAAGAAGGGATGAAAGAACCACGGTTAATTTTATGTAACTGATTGATCGGAATTTTCTTTTACAGGACATAAATTCAGGCAAACTGAGTGCTTCATTTAGCTTCCAGCTTTTTTGGCCAGTCCGAGTGTTCTTTTTTGTAATCCTGAAAGGCCTGGTACTCGGCACGATCAAGTTGACTGTTCTTGTCTTTATCCATATGCACGAAGAGCCATTTCCATGTCGGTCTCGCCGCATTCCATTCGGACTGGGATGCCATTCCATCTCCATTCTTATCGGCACTGGCAAAAAATTCCTTCACCACATCGTCGGGCGAAAATGTTTTGGGTTTGCCGCGCTTCTTTTCATAGGCCAAAGGACCAACTGGATGCTCAAGTGGAATGCCTCGCTCCAGCAAGCGAGCCTGTATTGCTTTAACATTAAGTGCCTGCACCGATTTCCCTGACTTGCAAGCCATGACCGCAGCAATCCCAGTCGCCTCACCCAAATGCATCCAGGTGGGTTCCAAACGGATGGTGCAGAAAGCGACGTGAGTAGCTGAAGCACATACCGGCACTAACAAATTGGAACACTCACTAGCTTGTGGCGTGATGGCACGATAGGGAATATCAAACCGCTTCCCTACTTTCCAGATTCTTCCTTCGTTAATAATGTGGCCGGAGTCGGAAACATAACGAGCGGCGTGGTGGCAGTCGATGAAGTGAGATCCGACATGGATCACATCTTCTTTGGCCACATCTTCGGTGACATCTGCTTGCGTGAGAATAATCTCTCCCTTCATACGACGGGCTGCCCGGATGTAGAGGTAGTGAGGCCAATGGTTATTGTCAGCCCACTCGTCTTTGCAAAATCCGTATGTTGCCATCTCGTCGCGAATATTTTCGGGTACCCGGGGATTGGTTTTCAGGAACCATAGCATGCCATGGGTGTAGTCACGGTATTTTTGGTGAATCGCTTCCCGCTCCTCGAAACTGGCTTCGGCCCATGAGGTTTGTGCTCCCGGAATACTCATGGATACGATTGAGAACTGACGATTATTCAGCTCCCGCTTACTGCTTTCGCCCATTGAATAGAGACCGATAATGGACTTGAGATCTTTGAGGAGACCAGCCTCGAGGGCGCGTGCCAACAATTCGTGCTGCATCGGATCGTAGCGGTTAGGTTTCACGATCGGGACTTTATTAGCATCATCTGTGGTAAGATTCAGACGGACATTGTAACAAATTGGCACCTCGCTCGCAGAGCCTGCTAAGGGAGGCTTACCTGGCATCACGCCAAAAAGTAGATTACCATCGTCATCGAATGGCGAAATGGCGACCTTGTCATCGAGGTAGCGAACACCGGCAATCGATTCGCCATATTGCTCCGCAGACTCACGCCCGACGGAGTAGGACACTCCAGCTTTCGCCATCAAGTCGCCTTCGTAGGTGGCGTCGACGAAGACCTTCGCCCGATAGATCTCACCGCCCTGTACGCGAAGCTCAGTGATATGTGTGTCGTCTTTCCCTACCCGATCGAGAAGTTTTTCGTATCTAACCTCCACACCTGCTTGCTTCAGCATTTCGAGGAAAAGTTGCTCGGCAATCCCGGACTGCCAAGTACGGGCACCGCCCTCCGTCCACCTGCCCTTACTCCGTTTGACGGCCTCTTCAAGAAACTGTTCACAAAGGCCACCCAATGTCTGGCGGTCGAGATGGTTTCCTTCATCGCGATTCAAACCGCTCGTGCTCAGCCCACCCACATGTCGGGTCTGCTCCAGAAGCACGACCGAAGCTCCTTCCCGTGCTGCGGAAATTGCGGCTGTGATTCCGCCGGGCGTGCCGCCGTATACACAGACATCATATTCTTTAATCTTACCGATAGAGCCTGCACTCGCTACAGACAACAGGCATAATAGAATTATTTTATTCATTCTTTATTTTCTTCGTTTTCAACAAAAGTTACATTTTATTAGCCACTTAATGTGCGGAGAAGAGTAGACTGGAGTTGCCAATAAAAGCACGAAATTTCATTGAGCGAAAAGAATTCCGCACTTGCTTACGCAATTAATTCTTTGATCACTTCCCCTCCGAACTGGGAAAGTTGTTTGTAACGCCCTGCATGGTAGTAAGTCAGCTTGTTGTCATCGAGCCCAAGTAAGTTCAGCCAGGTGCAATGAACATCACGGATATGATGGACGCAATCAATAGCCTCGGCCCCAATTTCGTCGGTCGCTCCAATGGTGTGACCTGCCTTGGTTCCACCTCCCGCAAACCACATGGTCATGGCTTTGGGATTATGATCTCTTCCATAACTTGCTCCTCCACCTCTTATTCCATTGTCCGGAGTCCTTCCAAACTCACCGCACCATACGACCAAAGTATCTTCCAAAAGGCCGTGCGTTTTGAGGTCACCTAATAGAGCGGCTATCGGCTTATCGACCGACCGAATAAGCGAACCGTGTGCACGGGAAATGTAATCATGACTATCCCAGTTTCCTGCATATGCCTGAACAAAACGGACTCCCTTCTCAACAAGCCTGCGAGCCAAAAGACATTTCCTTCCAAAGGAGTCGGTCTTGCTGTCTCCGATTCCATATGCCTCCCTGGTTTTTTCCGACTCTCCTTCAATATCAAGAATTCCCGGGACTTCCATCTGCATCCGATAAGCCAACTCGTATGAGGACATACGGGCATTCAATTCATCCTGTTCCGAACGCACCTTGAAATGCCTATCATTCAGCTTGGCAAGCAGGTCCAAATTGCTACGCTGATCCCTTTTTGTCATTCCAGTAGGCAAGTTGAGATCAAGTATAGGACTACCTTCTGGTCTTAACGGCGTTCCTTGGAAATCTGCGGGCAGAAAGCCATTCGACCAGTTACTTGCACCACCTTGCGGATAACTAGCCCGTGGAAGAACCACAAAGCCAGGTAGATTATCGTTTAATGTGCCCAATCCATAATTTACCCAGGATCCGACTGCAGGGTCGCCACCGAAACGGTTGCCTGTATTTATGTGATAACAGGCAGTTGGATGGTTAACGGATTCGACTTGGCACCCACGATAGAAGCACATGTCGTCGGCATGATTTTTCAAATGATGCCATTCCGATGAAAAATCCGCCCCGCACTTACCTGCTTTGAGAAAATCAAATGGACTCTTTACGAAATATCTCTCCCCCGAGGACATGGCACTCTCCCTTTCACCGTTTCGTTTAAATCTTTGAAGATGTCTTTTATCCAGTTCAGGCTTTGGATCAAAAGTATCAATATGAGAAGGACCCCCCTCCATCATCAGAAAAATACAACGCTTAGCCTTGGCCGGGTGATGGGCACCAACTGAACGAATTTTCTCTGCCTGTGCAAGTGAGGAGAATGCAAGCGAACCAATCCCCGCCCCCAAACCATAGAGAGCCTCTCTGCGTGAAAGATAGGCGATAAAGTTTTGCTGTTTCATAAAGTGTATCTGAGTTGTGACCTAATCAAGGTAAACGAATTCATTCGAGTTGAAGAGAACAAGGCAAACATGAGCAAGTCCCCGCGTGCGTGCATCCGTGTCGCTGCGTTGCAGATCGGGTTTGTAGGATTCGAAAGCTGGAAGAAATTCCCAAAAATCATAGGGCTCTCCCGTTTTCTCAGCCATTACTGTTCTTTTAATGTTTTTGGGAAAGGATGGTGCTACTGGTTTCTTTTTACCCTCCGATCTCTTTGCGATCTTCAAATGTGTAATACAAAGTTCGACTTCCTCTTTGCTGGGCGCACGTCCGAGGGCAAGCTCAAAAGCTCTTTCTATAATTGCTGCATCATTTTTCCCCTCCTTCAATAATCGAGCAGCAAAGGCGAGAGCTCGGTCCTGTACTTCTTCGGCATTCAAAAGAGTCAGGGCCTGTGGAGCCACCGTGGATGACTCACGCAGTTCACAGGAAGCATCAGGTCCCGGTTGATTGAACGCCTCAAGGAAAGGGTCACGTAATCCTCGAATTTTTTCGGCGTAGAGCGTGCGTCTGTTCCTTTGTTCGGGAAGCGGATCCGGTTCATAAACAGATGCGGTCCCTCCCATGATTTGCCGGGGTTGTAGGGCAACTTCGGAATTAATATCGGGGCGGGCAGGAATTCCCCCTACCTGTGGATTTAATTCTCCGCTGACCCGCAGCATGGCATCCCTAATTTCCTCTGCAACCAAACGACGCGGAAGAAAAATGGCGTATAACTGGCCCTTGGGATCTTTCTCCGCAAGAGATTCAGGATCAGGGTGGCGGCTACTTCGGCGATAAGTTTCAGAAGTTAAAATCAAATGGTTCAGCTTCTTTACAGACCATCTGTTTTTCATGAACCAATCAGCAAGGTAATCAAGTAAAGCAGGATGAGTTGGTAATTCACCGGTTCCACCAAAGTTGTTTGGATTACCGGCAAGTCCCCGTCCAAAATGCCAAGACCAAATACGATTAACCATCACCCTTGCAGTGAGGGGATTTTTGTCATCAACAATCCACTTAGCCAAGGCTAAACGACGCTTCCCTTGACCTTTTGGAAAAGGATTCGCATTCATACCTCCAAGAGACTCTGCAGCACTCAAGCCGCCAGGCTCAACAATATCCCCTTTAGAATAAACATCGCCTCCGCTGTATATGACATCAGCATCGAAATAACCCTTCTGCCATGGTTTCTCAGGCATATCAATGCGACCCTGTACACTTTTTCTGACTATAGTCTTTCCGGTGTATACTGCATGGGTCAATGGCTGTACCCGATCCAATTCGATCTTGTGACGGATCAGGTTTTTATAGATTCGTGACTGGGACGCTTCGTCGCCAGGATCCAATCCATTGTCACCGACTTTAGCATTTCCCTTCTCTTCTTTCTTCAGCCGTTTAATCTTTTCATTTAACTCGGCATTCTGACTATCGTAAGATGCAATCTTAGATTGAATCAGCCTAGCAAATGAATCAAAGTCATCTCTTGATTCTGTTGGAAGAAATGACGCCTTCCGCTCGGCTAACTGAGTTGTGGAAAAGACAGCCATCATACCGTAATAATCACGGGTCGGAACCGGATCGAATTTATGGTCATGGCATTTCGCACACTGCATAGCATGAGCCAGAAAAGCCTGGCCCACTGAATCTGTCACATCATCAAGCCAGAGCTGTCGGGTCTCTTTAAAAACACTCATTCCAGTTTGTTCCCATGGTCCCATTCTAAGAAAACCGGTGGCAACCAGATTCTCGGGTTTGTTCGGATTCAATTCATCCCCTGCGATTTGTTCCATTACAAATCGATTGTAGGGTTTGTCCTGATTAAATGCACGGACCACATAATCCCGGTAACGCCAGGCATTGGGTCGGGAATAATCATTGGCAAATCCACCAGAATCCGCGTATCGCGAAACATCCAACCAGTGCTTGGCAAAATGTTCACCATAATGAGGTGAGGCCATTAGCTTCTTTGCATATATTGAAAGTGCTTTCTTGGATTGTTTGAAATCTTTTTCAAATTTCATGACCTCGCTTGGTAAAGGAGGTAATCCTGTTAACCCAAAGGACAGGCGTCGGTATAATTCATGTGCCTTAGCAACCGGAGCTTTCTCTAGTCCAGACTCCTCGAGCTTTTGATTTATAAACCAATCAACTGGATTTTTACCTTTAGGCACATTCTCTACCCTGATCGGACGGTATGCCCATAGCTTTTCCGACTCGTACCTACGATTCTGCCAGTCCTCCGAAAGTGCCTTGGAAGTGACCACTTGCTCACCCTCGGCATACTTTTCTTGAATCTCAAAAATTCGCTGGTCACTTGGCCAAGGGGCCCCATAATCAATCCAGTCACGAATCCACCCAGTCTCTTCATCGGTTAATTGATCAGTTTCCTTGGGAGGCATCTCAAGGTCTTCTTCGACTCGGGTACTAAGAATATAAAGATAACTCTTTTCACCCTGCCCCGGGATCAGGACTTCATCTTCAAAGATTTCTCCCCCCCGTAGCATTAAATCTCTGCTACTCATATCAAACTCACTCTTTATCTTTTCAGGTTCGTCCCCGTGGCATGCCATACACTTTTCAGCAAAGAGGGGTTTTATGTGTAATGAAAAAAGCTTCTCCCCTTCAGTGGGTTCTTTCGAAAATGCAGATACTGCAGAGATCAATAAGAGGATATGAGTGCGAATAACCATCGAATTAAAGTTTCACCAATGTCATAGCCATCAGCAATTCTCAAATCATGAATTTTCTCAAAAAAATATTTTAGTAAAAAAGAAAAGATCAAAATTTTAAAAAAGCTACATCCTCTTTATTTGCCTAAATGAACTCTAAAAAATTCGTCAATAGCGTTGATTGCAATTCTCCTGTGTTCGGCAGCCTTAAGTAACCCATGGGGCGCTCCGGAAATTTCAGTTAATGAAGTAGGAACTCCGAGCTGTAATGCTTTTTGACGAAAAGTGTTTGCCCTAGTCGAAGGTTTATCGTGTTCGCCACATATAATGGCGACTGGCGGGTCATCTAGTGTAAGGTGATTTAATGGAGACTGTTTTAAATAGTTCTGAGGAACTTGGCGGTAAAACCCACCCATAAACTTTGACCAATTCAGAACTGTTGAATTTTGAATATGTGGGGACAGAAGATCTGTTTGTGCTCCCATTCCCACCGCGGCATTTGGTCGTGTTCTTTTGTCTCCTGAATCAAATACTGCTGCCATGACAGCAAGATACCCACCGGCAGAAGAACCCGTTACTCCAACCTTTTTCGGATCAATCCCATAATCGGAGGTATTTTCACGAAGGAAGCGAATTGCGGAAAATACATCATGCAACTGAGCAGGAGCCGGAGCCACATCCGTGAGGCGATAATTGGAGCACACCGCAACATAACCTCTTTCCACTAAACCATCGGCAAGCGGATGCATAAATTTTTTGGAACCCTTCGCCCAAAAGCCTCCATGTAGGCATAGAACTACGGGCCTTTTCTTACTGTCGTTGGGCCGAAATACATCTAGTAAAAGTTCTCCGGTCGAGTGCGAGGCAAAAGAAATATTTAACCATTTTTTCACCTGTAAAGAAGAGTTTTCTTCTGCACTTGCACTTAAAAATCCCAAAAAGCTCAAAAGGCCAATTATAAATCGACTAAAACTTCTTTTCATTCAAATAAACTCTCTTCGAGTCAGGTATTGCCCAAAGGATTTTCTGGAATTATAAAATGTCTACCTAAAATTAATTATTCTCAATTAATCAGAAAGGATTCTATGAACTTCGCTTTTATCAAGCTGGTTGGTTACCAATGGTTGAGATCCGTCGGGTTGGGCTTGTTGCCATGTGGCTAGCAAATCTTCATTTTGTAGAAAGATTGAGGACACATATCTACTGCATCCGGTTGCGTGAGGGGATATAAATAAGGGGAACTCAGTAGATATGGGTTTAATATTTGGAAATTCATCATCCCACCCCCAAGCTAAACCGCCCAATTCTTCGCAGGAGTACCCCCTTGGGCGTTTTGCTGCCTGTGGATTTTGGTCTAATGAGCGTAAGCACTCTGCACCATCGTAAAAGTAGAGTGAGAGGTCGGGAATGTCAGCAAAGGACCCGATTTTAGGAATTTGAAGCCTTTCGGTTATCCTGGAGCAGGCAACATCCCAACTATTACCACGGGCTAAAACGGAGTCACTAAGGTGTTCAAATGTATTTTCATTTTCCGTTCTGCGTGCGAGGCCAGTGTTTGAACTGGACCAAGAAAATGGATGATTACAATACATCAGTTCTGTGTTTCCATTCGAAGAGTTAAAAGCGACCGGGTCTTTTACATGGAGTGTGTTTCCATTGTAGGATGAAGCAACTGTCTGGATAGAATTCAAGTCAATCGACTCAGCTTTTGTGCCTTGTAATAAATCAACAGTCCAAACGCCGGTACCCGGTTTTTGGAAATTAATTAATGCCTTGGGGTATGCTATCTTTTTTTCCGTTGAAACAAACAGTTCGATTTTATTTGTTTGTACATCTTGAAGCAGGCAACCACCTTCAATTGAAACAATTTCAGATGAGTGAGCAAGGTCTTGCTTGGAGAAAGAAAGAATTTTAGAAAAGGCAGCATTTGTACTTTCACCCGCAAAGATGGAGAATTCGAGCCCTCTTTCTCCGGCACCCGTTCCTGTGGTTGAGTCACCAGCATTACGATATCTTCCACAGATAAGAATTCGTCCGTTGCTTTCCTGCACAATATTACCTCCACCAAACCAAAAACCTGGTTCTTGTTTTTTTGCCGGAATAAGAATTTTAGCTTTATGCTGGTCAATAAGCCTAATGCCTAATTCTCTCAACTGGTTTATCTGCTCTGTTTCAAGATTCATCGAAGCATCCCGGCTGCAAGGGTTTCGTTTGTGAACGGATCGACCAGGATGAAGCTACCTGTATTTCGATTCCTACGATATGTGTCATGAAAAATAGGTTGGGATGTACGCAGTGACACTCGTCCAATATCATTCATGTCGAAGCCTTCAATATCCTCCATTTTCCTCAGTGAGTTAACATCCACTTTGTATCTAATTTCTGATATGATGATCTGAGCTTCTTTGGTAGTGTGTCGCAGAATGAACTTCCCTCCTTTTGTAAGTTTTTTTGACCCTGAAAACCAGCAAAGAAATGCATCTAAATCCTGAGATACTTTTGGTTGATTGTTTGGCTTTACGATCATATCCCCTCGACTTACATCAATTTCATCTTCCAGTAAGATAGTAACAGACTGGGGATGGAAAGTTTCCTCAATTTCTTGATCACCTTTTAAGATTTTTGCAATTTTGGTTGAAAATCCTGAAGGTAGAATAGTGACTTCGTCTCCTGTTTTAAAAACACCACCTGCAACACGACCGGAGAAACCGCGAAAATCATGGTGTTGATCGGAGTGTGGTCTAATGACCCACTGGACAGGAAAGCGGGCGTCCACATGATTACTATCTGAGCCAACATAAATATTTTCTAAGTGATACAGTAAGGGAGGACCTTTGTACCAAGGCATATTTTCAGAACGATCAACAATGTTATCCCCCTTAAGTGCACTAATTGGAATAAATGTTAAATCAGTTACATTCTCGAGTCGGGAAGCAAAATCTGTGTATTGCCTAAGAACTTTTTCATAGGCATCTTCTTCATAACCGACCAAATCCATTTTATTAATACATACAGCGACATGCTTTATGCCTAAAAGGTCTGCGATAAAGGTGTGCCTGCGGGTTTGCTCTACTACGCCATTTCGTGCATCCACTAAGATTAATGCTAGGTTGGCGGTAGATGCACCGGTCACCATATTCCTTGTGTATTGGATGTGACCAGGAGTGTCTGCAATAATGAACTTCCTTTTGGGAGTCGCGAAATATCTGTAAGCAACATCAATAGTGATACCCTGTTCGCGTTCGGCACGAAGGCCGTCAGTTAAAAGGGCCAAGTTAACATGTTCATCCCCTCTTTGCTTGCTGCTTTTTTCAATCGCCTCTAATTGATCTTCAAAAATTGCTTTGGTGTCGTGAAAAAGTCGGCCGATCAGGGTGCTTTTTCCATCATCAACACTTCCGGCTGTTGTGAACCTGAGTAGGTCCATATCTAAGTAACTATTTTGCTCTGTCATGTAATTTAAAAATTTAGAAGTAACCCTGTTTTTTTCTATCTTCCATTGCCGCCTCCGATCTTCTGTCGTCAGCTCGAGAACCGCGTTCGGTCACCCGTGATGCAGCAACTTCAGCGATTACATCATCTAGGTTTGATGCAGTGGAAAGAACTGCACCTGTGCAAGTGGCATCTCCTATTGTCCTAAATCTTACCTTTTCTTTTTTTGGACTTTCGTTTTCCCGGGGGGAAACAAATTCCGATACAGCTAATAAACTTCCATTCCGATCAATTACTTCACGCTCATGGGTGAAGTAAAGGTTTGGTAGTTCAATGTTTTCTATTTTAGCATATTGCCAAACATCCATCTCCGTCCAATTGCTCAATGGAAAAACGCGGAAGTTTTCTCCTGGTGATTTCCTGCCGTTAAAAAGGTTCCATAATTCAGGTCTTTGGTTTTTCGGATCCCATTGACCAAAGGCGTCTCGATGAGAGAAAAAGCGTTCTTTTGCCCTAGCCTTTTCTTCATCCCTTCTTCCACCGCCCAGGCATGCATCAAGAGATTCTTTTTCAATTGTTTCTAAAAGAGTGACCGACTGTAATGCATTTCTACTGGCATTGGGTCCGGTTTCTTCAACTGCGGTTCCGCGGTCAATTGAATCTTGAACAGCTCCAACGATTAATTGTACGCCGTGTTCTTTAATGAATTTATCCCTAAATTCAATTGTTTCGGGGAAATTATGCCCGGTATCCACATGTACGAAAGGAAATGGTATCTTAGCCGGACTGAAAGCCTTGGCCGCAAGGTGAGCCATGACAATAGAGTCCTTTCCTCCTGAAAAAAGGAGACCGGGGCGTTCAAATTGGGCAGCAGTTTCACGAAGTATAAAGATTGCTTCGGATTCAAGCTGCTCAAGGTGCGTTAGGTTATAATTCTGCATATGAATATTTAAATTTTCACTTTGTTGAAAATGGCATCAAATAGTTTTTGTGATGACTCTGTTTGTTTCTCAAACTCAGTATCTATCGTCATCCACGGATTGATTGGTTCTTCAAAAGAAGATTTTTTACCAGTCAGGTTTTCCACTCCTCCCTTTATCTCTTTAGCATAAAGGCCTTTTATATCACGAGATTCACATTTTTGAAGGCTTGCTTTGATATAAATTTCATGAAAGAAATCACCTCCAATTATCTCCTTTGCTTGCTCCCGAAACTTTTTTCTTGGTGTAATGAATGTTGCAATGACTAAAAGACCGTTAGTGACAAGAATCTTAGCCATTTCGCTGACCCGTCTAATATTTTCCTCTCGATCATTATCACTAAAGCCGAGGTCCTTATTTAACGAATTTCGCAGGTTGTCACCATCGAGGACAAGAGAATGGATTCCGGCTTGATGCAGGTCTTTTTCAAGTTGAATGGCCAATGTACTTTTTCCTGATCCTGACAAACCGCAAAGCCAAAAAACATTTCCTTTTTGTTTAAGCACAGATTCTTTGTCTTCACGTTTAAGCAAAAGATCATTGATCGGATGAATATTTTCTTGATTCATAAGGATTAGAAGATTGGGAGCGGAGTATAGGGGAAATACTAAAAAAGTAAAAGCGAGAACATGTCATACACGATCTCGCTCGAAGCAAGAGGGGAACTTACTTTGCTTTCCCTTTAAAACTAATCCTACCCTACTTAGAGGGAGCAGCTCCCGCAAGATTTAAAGAAATCTCAATATTGTTAGCGACCTTTTCGAGGTTTTGTCCTTTTTGAATATTAAAATCATCACGTTTAACAGTGAATTTTGATCTAATGATAAGTAAATCTCCTGGAGTGCGGTTTCTTTTGATTAACAGATCTTTAAGGTAGGTAATTTTAATCGGCATACTCATTTCTATCGTAACATTACGAATAGACATTTTCCCTTTTGCGTCAGCTAGGTAATCATTTTTAACTTTTTTAATATTTTCTAATTTAGAAAGTTGGAATTTAATTACCTTAAATTTCTCTACATTTAACCAATCTTTACCATGCATATGTTCTTTAAGGAGTGGATTCCCAACATGGAGACTTGAAGCATCTAGGAAAATTGATCCTTTTGTATTTTGGGGTTTAGATGGGTCGAAAGAAACTTTTCCTGAAACGCCATCTCCTGATCCATTAATTGACTCGAGGGGGGCATCCATTTGGAAGATAATATTATTAACACCTTTAGGGTCTTTAAAGTCGAAATCAATTCCGAGGGCAACGAGGGAAACGGAGAAAAAAGTTACAGGGAGAAGAAATAATTTTGTCATGAATAACCATAAAGTAATAAAAGCAGAGGGTTACAACTTTCTTTTTATTAATATTGAAAAAACCTAAAGATAGGAAATGTAATTAATGATCTAATTTCGCAATATTACAGCCTTAGGCTCTTGGGTGTGATAGTCCATGAACCTCTTTCAGGCGGACTGCAGACACATGGGTGTAGATCTGAGTTGTTGAGAGGCTAGAATGTCCTAGTAGCTCCTGGACAGCTCTTAAGTCTGCACCATTATCAAGTAGGTGAGTAGCAAAAGAATGCCTTATCTTATGAGGAGTTAAGTCTGAAGGGAGTTCAGCAGACTTGAGATATTTTTTTAGAAGAATTTGGACTGATCGGATGGATAGCCTTTTGCCCTGTTTGTTAACAATCAAGGCGGCATTATGTGAAGCATCTTTGGCGAAGGAATCCCGGAACTGCACTAATGTTTTATAAGCTCTATTTCCAATCGGTGCGTTTCTTTGTTTCCCCCCTTTTCCTGAAACCTTAATAGATGCATTCTCGTGGTTTATATTTCCATAATTAATCCCAATTAATTCACTTACCCTTAAGCCACCTGCATAAAGTAATTCAAGAATTAATAAGTCTCGAAGTGCGTTAAAATCGAAACTTTTAGAATCCCCCTGTTTTACGGATGGTTGGTCTAATAGTTTGAATGCCTGTTTTTTTGTTAGAATTTTTGGAAGAGGTTTATCGGCTTTAGGTAAAATTAAATTATGAAAAGGATTTTTATTTACCCAATTTCTAGCTTGGCAGAACTTATAAAAAGTACGGATTCCCGATATGTGATTCCTTAAAGTTTTTCGCGAATATTTACCTTGGGATTCAATAATGTAAGATCGGCAATGCGACTTTGTAACTTCATTTAAACTGAAAACTTTTTTTTCTGTTTCGAGAAGCCAAGAGTAAAAGCACTCTATGGCATGTTGGTAATTTCGAGCAGTGTATGCGGATAATCTTCTTTCTGAAGTGAGATGAGTAATGAAGCTCTTGCACTCAGCGAATGAAGGTTTAATTTTACATTCTTTTACTTCAACCTTTGCCATGTCTCAACTGCAAGTTCGTAAATAGAGAAAAAGAAGATTGTTACAAAAGTTATAATGGCGATGGATAAATAAAATCCAAAACTCACATCTGGTTTCCTGGGTTGCTCAGGTCGGTAGGCGTCTGATGTATTGTCGTAAGGTTCAATAGATACAACATTATGAGTCCTTTCCTCTCGACTCCTTAAAGGCTTTTTTACACTCATACTTGTAATTTGTTGTTAAAGAATGGGAAAAGCAAGTGCAAGAATGTGAAAATAATTAACTAAAAAGAAAAGGTTCTATTTTAGAGCGACAGTCCTCAAATTTATCTTCGAGCAAGTAATGTCCAGCATCATCAAATTTGTGTGTAATAATATGAGGTAATCTTTTTTGCCAACCTTTCAGAAAACCCTCATGAAAGCAGAAGTCTTTCATTCCCCAACAAGCTAAGATTGGTGTTTTATTATAATTCCCTAAGGAGCTTTCGGTTTCTTTTAAAAGTGGGAGTGTCGGGTGACGTTTTTCGTAAGGAATATCCTTAACAAACCTCCAAACTGCAACTCTTTCAGCCCAATTTCGATAAGGGAATAGCAATCCATTTTTGATATCTTTAGGTAATGAGTTTTTGACTGCCATGAAACTTGCAGGTCCTGCAAACCCATTAAAGCCACGAACCAAAAGACTACCGAGTAATGGCAACCTGCATAACAATATTCTTTTTGGCACATCCCTTGAAACAAAGGCGGCTGTATTCATGATAACCATTTTTTCGATTCTTTCAGAATAGTTTCGAAAAGCGGTTAAGCCAATTGCCCCACCCCAATCATGAACAACTAAATTAACCCGTTCGATTTTAAGATGATCCAACAATTCAATTAGGTTTTCGCTGTGACTTTTTAAATTATAAGAAAAGTCGGGGAAGTTTGGCTTTTCTGATAGCCCGCAACCGATATGATCCGGTGCAATACACCTTCCATGCTCTCGAAGACTCAAAATTAACTTTCGGTAAAAAAAGGACCATGTCGGATTGCCATGTAAAAAAATGGTAGGTGTGCCATTATTTGAACCTTCATCAACATAATGAAGATTATGCCCGCCGGAGACTCTAAAAAAATTACCTTTAAACGGATAAAGGGAGGAGATTGTACTAGGAATGTTCAAGAGTTAATAGAAAGCATGATACTAGATAACCCACTTCCAATCCCAAGAAGGATCGCTGGTTCCTTCTGCAGGGATGGTGAATTTTCGCATGCATGAGTATAGGTTAACGGTAGTGACACAGAACCACAGTTCCCTAAGTTCTCAAATGTTGAATAGTTTTTCTCAAGGGGAAGCCTGAGTGCTTCAAAAATTGCTTTTGTGTGTACCTTGCCGACTTGGTGGGTGACAATAAGGCTCGGATTTAAGGTACTCATACAATCCAACTGCATGAACTTACTCCATGCTTTGCTTGCAACTGAAATTCCGGCATGTAGCAGTTCCTCGGAGTCAGTTTGCATTACCAATTCGTCACCTGAAGAGTCACCTTCGCATAAATGGTTGTATGAGGTGTCGGTTTCACAAGCAAAAGATCCCAGCATGGGACTTTCCTTGGGTAGTAAATCTTTATGAGCGATTGACCAGGCAACTGCTCCTGCACCGATAGTTAAATTTGCAAAGAAGGGTTTAATTTCTTTTCTCGAAAGATTTTCTTGGTTCAGAATTTTGATCGTTCGGTCAACGAGTGGTTTGCCATTCTCTCCAGCAACTATCATAGCTCGTTTGATTTGACCTGACTCAATCATTCCGGAAGCAAGTATGATAGCATTAACAAAACCAAGACAGGCATTCGAGATGTCAAGTATTTGAGTATTACCACCCAACCCTAAGAGTCGATGAACATAAGAAGCAGTTGCTGGTTCAAGCCTGTCTCGGCAGACGGAAGAGTGAATAAGAAGATCGATACTTTCTTTCTTGATTCCTTTTTCAAGAAGCTTAGCACCAGCTTCGGCTGAAGCATCTGATGGCCGGTGAGATGATGGCCAAAATCTCCTTTCAGTAATCCCCGTCATTAGTTCAAGCCTTCCCTTGGGTAGTTTTAACCTCTGATACATCGGCTCGAGCTCATCTTCAAGTTTTAGAGAAGAATAGATATCCGAAGGTAGAGCATAGGCCATACCTTCAATTGCAACATTTTTAAAGTTTGATTCAGTCATCAATTTTCATTGATGATTCCACGATCTCGCCATCGAAATAATTCAATCCCATCCCTGCATCAATTACAATTCCCTGACCGTTTATACCAGAAGATCTTTGACTTAGGAGAAATGTTGCAAGGTTTGCAACTTCAGCTGTAGCAAGAGCTTTTTTTCTAAAAGTTAATTTCTCTGCGTATAAATAATTAATTAAATACCCAGGGATACCTGCAGAAGCACTTGTTTTAAGAGGGCCTGCATTAACAGAATTAAATCGTGTTTCACTGTCATGTGAGAATGATTTGGCAAGATAGCGAACACTCGTTTCGAGCGATGCTTTAATTGGAGCCATATATCCATAGTTTTCAGCTGTCACGTCAGTCGATGAAATTCCAATTGTTACCACGGATGAAGACTTTGCGAGAAGAGGTTTACAAGCTCTTGCTAGTTCAACAAGTGAGAATGAAGAAATTTGTGTAGCTTGCAGAAAGTCAGCTCTTTTTGTCTCATGGAATTTCTTTAAACCTTCGGCGTAATTAGCAAATGCTATAGAGTGAAGAATTCCATCCAGCTTAACTTCACCAAGTTCAGATTTTAAAGAATAACCTAATTCCTCAACTTGTTTTTCATTTTCAAAATCACAAACAAATACTTTTTGATTTGTTAAAAGTTCCCCGAGTTCTCCTTTTCGTTTTTCACTTCTTACCGAATAAATGACATTTGCACCCTCTTCTTGTAATAGTTTGGCGACAGCCCATGCTACACTTTTTTTGTTTGCTATTCCTACAACTAGGAAAGTTTTACCATCCAACCCAAGAAAGCTCATTCTGTTTACTCAGAATCTTTAACCAAAGCCAAAGCAAAGGAAATGGTGAGAGCAGTTTTGTTATTATTCTTAATCTCTCCTGATAAATTGTAGAATTGGCCCACCTGGTCTTTAATGGTAACGGAAATTTCAATCTGATCTCCAGGTAAAACCATTCTTTTAAAACGTGCATCACGAATTCTTGATAAAACAGGGGTAACTTTATCATCGGTAAGGGTTTGATTTTTTAGGTAATCCGCTAAGAAAATTGCCCCGGTTTGAAATACAGATTCACATAGTAATACGCCTGGCATAATTGGGTTCCCTGGATAATGACCTTCAAAAAATGAAAAATCCTCACGAACAGTAAGTGAAGCTTTAGCTCCTGTGTCTGTAATTTCTAATATATTATCAATGAATAAAAAGGGGGGGCGATGAGGAATTCTTCTATGTATATCTTCCATCTGGTAATTGTTTTCTTTAAGCGTGGGAAATATTAAAAGTTTAAATTACTTTTTTGGGCGGGCAGATTTTATTGCGCAAAAATGTATCAACTTTGCTTGCTGTAATGACTCCATAATTAATCGTGCCTAACCATCCGGACATAATTATACCAACCGAACCTGCATGAAAAAGTCCAGGGGCATGCTCGGGAAGAGAAGAGGATACATCGAGCCCTTCAAATTTTGTCCCAAACGAAGCTCCGGCAGCATGCTGAGTATAATGCTGGATTGTTCTGGGTGTGGCGGCTTCAATGTGGTCCACTTTAGATCTGATATTCGGTATAATCTTCTCTAAGGCTATTAAAGATTCTTCACAAAGTCTTTCTTTTTCCTTTTTATACTCATTATCTGATAAATTGTGCCAGTCTTGCCACTTGGCGTTAATTGAAGCGACTATACTGTACCTTGGATCTTTCCTGTTAGGTCTTGTATCAGGATAATAGACGGAGAATGTCCTGCTTGTAGTATTAAAATCAGTTAATTCTTCTGTAGAAAATGAATTAGATTCGGATGTGAATATCAGGTCGCCCACTTCTGGGATGGACTCCCCTTTTTTAAGCCCAATGTATACTTGGCAGGAAGTTGAATTCAAACGAACGGAAGATGCTTCTTTTGCGAAAGACTTTGGTAACTTTGAAAGCCCAAGTAATTTTTCAATGGTGTTCTTCAGGTTTGCATTTGATAGAACAGCTCCACAATTAATTCTTTTGCCGTTTACCATTACCCCAGACACATGGTGTTTGCCTTCGTGTTCTTCGGTAAGCAATGATTCTACATTGCATTGTCTTCGAAGGTCAGCACCATTCCCCCTCAATTCGTTAACCATTTTTTTGATCAACGAGTCCGTTCCATCTTTGAAGGTATAAATTCCCTTCTTCATGAAATTACTGAAGACAATGCCGTAAGCAATTGCAGGATCCTTAAATGAGGATCCATTGGCATATGCAATCGGTTCAAGTAGAAGCCTCTTTATATCATCTCGCCCGGGGAAAAACTGCTCTAATAAGTCACCAATGGTTCGCCCATCTTTTGCAAAATAATCCATTGTGCGCAGATGCTCAAAAAAATCTTCAACTTTACTGCGTGCAACTTGGAATGAGTCTTGAAGAATTTGAGTGAAATCTAGTCTGTCAAAAGTGGTCTTTAGATCGTATTGAGGATTAACAAAGCGAATGTTTTTTAATTGAACAATTGAATCTGCAATTTCTTTAGTCCAGTAACGACGGCAAGATTTTATCATTCCAACAGGAAATCCATGTAATGATATATCAAAAATATGTCCCCCTGCCCGTTTGAACCAGGTTGCTAAACCTCCAAATTGGTAATGATGTTCCAGTAAAAGTACAGAGTGACCCTGTTTTGCCAATAAATTTGCTCCTGTTAGTCCACCTAAACCACTACCAACAACTACAACATCGTAGTAATCTTTAACATCTCGTAATTGTCGAAGGGACATTAAGATATATCTATTTTATAAAGGAGGATTGGACAAGTTCGTAATGAGGATTTCTATTCATCATTCATCTTCTCTTCCGTTTTACTAAAAAACTCTGCTGGTGTTTGGTCAATTGGATCATTGGGAGAATGAAGAACCTTCAAGTCTAATTGTTCTAAAATTTCAATATGCTCTTCGTTTAGAGTGTCCCTCGAGATACTTAATTTTTGCAATGGCATATTTAAAAGAGGAGTTAGGTCCTCTATTTGCAAACCGATCAAATTTAATTCTGAAATCGGACAATGAGATATAGTTTTTAAGCACGAAATTTTTGATCCTGGGAGATGTAGTATTTCAAGAGGGCAATTAGATAATGGAGTTAATGATTTAATTTTAGTTGCCCGCATTTCCAGTTTCTTGAGTGGGCATTCGGAAAGTGGAGATAGGTCTTTAACTTGCGTTCCGCTTATAACAATTTCTTCGAGGTGTTTTTGAGAAACAGGAATTAAGTTTGATACTGGGCATTTGAATAAATCTATACTTTTAAGTGGTTTATCCTTAAGGTATTCTAATTCTTGGTCATTAGTTGAAGTTTGTGATAAAAAGAGTAATTCAATGGAACCATGTTTTAAAAAGTGAAGGGACTCTACTTTTGTTCTTCGAAGAGAAAGTTCGATTAATGGATGAACCTCCAGGGATTCGAAATCAGTAGCATCTACTCCCTCCAAATGAAGTTTTCTGAAGCTAAATTGTTCTAGTTTTGAGAAAGAACTAAGATTGGATTGCGAAAGCCTTAATCCTTGAAGAGGAAAAAAATTTAATTGGTCTAGCGGTGGTTCGCCCGGATAATCGAAATCGAATTCGATAATGGGAAGGTGTGCAATTTGTGCCAATGAAGGATGATCTTTATTTAAAAGTTTAACGCCTACCCCGCCCCGCAATAGATAAACATCTGTTTCGAAACCTTTTTGACTTAATTCCTTTATGCAAGAATGCCTAATTTCCTCAAAAATTGGGTAATTCGATTGTCTCTGACGATATTGGTTATCTTTGATATTAGGAAACATGAAATTTATAAATTATCTCAATTTTACAAATCAATCAATCTTCTCTGATTAAGTGGTTTCTCGTTGTCAGGAAAAAGAAATTCTTTAGCAAAGTAAGTATGGCTTTATGGATGCATATTGTAGGATGGTTGTTTTTAGCGATTAATACTCTTTGTCTAATTAGGCTCGGAATACTACCAGTAGTTTTTTTTGCTAAAAATTATGCCTTGTATAGCAAAATTTTCTGGGTCTCACTTATTGTAACAACGATTTTCTTGGGTAGTGAATATATGTTGCTTCAAATGCTTCTAACTCTCGATGTTGAGTGATGGATATGTATTTTAACCACACTTATTGATCAAGATACTGAAAGCCTTCTTTCCTAAGCTATATTCTTTTAATTTTTATATTTCTAAAGGAAACTGGATCATTGTGTCCGGCAAAACCAAAATGTCCTTCTTTTGAAATTAAGCCAGGGTGTTTTTTATTAGCCATAAATGAATTTATTTTGCTTAAGTCGGCGTCTAAAATGAGGCTTCCATTAAGGATCACAATTATTTTAGAACCTTCTACCGTAACTTCCTGATGATTCCACTCGTTTGCTTTCTTTAAAAAGCCTCGCCTAGCGGCGGCAATTCCATAGGCAGATCCATGGTACTGCCTCTTGTCAAGTTTCGCGTATCGTGGGTGCTCATTATCCAATACCTGCAACTCGCACATTCCATTGTACGCTGCATTTCCTTTGCCTGGGTAGCGAATAGCAAGGCCATTATTACCCCCAGTAGGAAGCTTGAATTCAAAGTCGACTATAAAGTTATCGTATTTCTCTTTTGTGAAAATGGTGCCACCTTTTCCTTTTTTACATTGAATGGAACCATCTACGATTTGATAATTTTCTACTGGACCGAGCCAACCGTCAAAATCATCTCCATTGAAAACGGATTCAAAATCACCCTCGTCACAGCAAGCAGATTTTAGCTCCTTAATAAATATATTTCTCCAGCTTATTTCCCCTCCATGCGTTTGAAGTTGAATAGGGCCTTTTTCAATAAGGGGTTTCCTTTTAGGTAAAGGGGTTTTTCTGTCCCAATAATTAATGAGAGGTGCACGGTGGACCACTAACTTTTCATTAAGTCTGACCGTTACAAGATCACCTCTCATAATAATGTGAAATTTATTCCATTGGCCAAATGGTTTATCAGCATGAAGCAATGGATCCCTTCCTCGCACACCAGACTTTCCGTTATTCCATAGTCCACCTGATCCTTTTTGCGCGCCGTGCTTCCATTTGCCCCCAGCCTCCGTCGTATCCCATATCTGCACCTGAGGGATTCCCCTTAAGTAAATTCCGCTGTCGGCCCCGGCAACTGTTTTGTATTCAAGTATTAATTCAAAATCTCCATAGTTCTTCTCGGTTGAAAGAAAGAGTCCATGTCCATCATTAATAAGAACATTATTCTCAACTCGCCAATGCTTCATAATGTCTTTTTGACTGTCATTCCATTTCGCTTGAAATTTGTCTTTTGGCAAAGAGAGCCATTTCTGTGGATCCTCAGTCTTTAACCCCCACCAGCCATCCAAGTTCTTTCCATTAAAAAGGGGGGTAAAGCCTTCAGGTGAAGGGATTGAAAATACGATCGAGTGAACAAAGAATAATGTAGATGTTATGATTTTCATAATGTTAGTGGAGTTCATTTGTCTAGATTCACATTAAGAAGCAGGTTTCAAGCAAGTGTAAAATCATCGATGTATCTAAAATTAAGCAAGGAAGATATAGTCTTTGATAATCTCGTATCCCCTTTTTTTCAGGAAGCGATTAATCTTTTGGCGAATTTTTTGCTGCCCTACTAGAACCACCACGAAGCATGCTCCCGGGGGTGGAATATCCATATAATGATTAATTTTGTAATGATCTTTTGAAATTTTAATTTTTTTAAAATCAACCTCATAAGAACATTCTATATTAATTCCAAATTCCTGAAGATACTTTATTTGCCTACGGGCAAACTTGCCTGCACCCCAAGAATGTATTGGTAAAGGTAGAGTTATGTTTTCCTTAATCCAATGTTGAAAATATTCTGCTTTGATTCGTTGGAATGCTCTAAGACTATATCTGGAATTCGTTCGAGATAATCTGTTCTTTCTGTCCCTCCATTCGAGCAGGACTTTATCAACTTTCTGCATTTTTACATTATTTTTTAGAAACCTTAACCATAATTCATAGTCTTCAGGGAAATTACCACTTCGATACCCCCCATACCTATGAATTAGTTCTTTCCGAAAGATTACTGATGGATGTGCAAATGGACTTTCGATAAACCTGCTATTCGAAATTTCAGAGTTACTTTTTATTTCATTTGTCCACTTCACATAGGATTCATAACCTCTGGCATCTTGGTTGTCCGATGGAAGGTGTTTAACCAGAGAGGAGACTAATCCAAGATCTTTATTGGAATACATTAACTACATCTGTTCACTCAATCTATTAGGAAACATGATGTCATCCGCATCCATCCGAGCGATAAAATCTGATTTTGCTAGACTTATTCCAAGATTGAGCCCATTCACTATTCCGAATCCAACATTTCGAAAGACCTTTATTCGTTGATCTTTTTGAGAGAATTGAGTCAACAGACTGTGGGAATTATCAGTTGAAAAATCATCGATTGCTACTAACTCCCAATCTTCAAATGTTTGGTTAATGATCGATTTCAAGCAATCACCTAAAGTATCTTGTGCTTCCTTTACGGGAAGCAGAATGGAAACTTTTGTGGAATGGGATTTAATTTTTCTATTTTGAGATCTATAAATTTATTTGCCTGATTGCTTCATAAGTTGCAATACCTACCGATACAGCAAGGTTTAATGATCTTAATCCATCCTTATATTTGGGTATGGTGACCCTGTTCATTTTAGCCCACTGGTGAATTTCATGAGGTGCACCTCTCCCTTCATTGCCAAAAAGCAAACCGTCACCCTTTTCGAAAGTCGTTTCCCAAAGAGTCTTGGAAGCATGAGTTGTAAACAGATATATATTTTTTGGTTTGTTCTTTGATTCTAAAAAATTACCCCAGTTTTTATATTCAAATAAATCGAGTGTTTCCCAATAGTCCATTCCTGCACGCCGTAAATACTTATCTGTAATTTCGAACCCCAGAGGATGAATCAGGTGTAGTCTGCAACCTGCGAAAGCACAAATCCTACCTATGCTCCCAGTATTCTGAGGGATTTCAGGACAGTGTAATATTATATCTATCACCTCTTGATTGCGTTTTTGAGAGCTTGGTCTGCTTCGCGTTGGGCAACTTTCTTTTTAAGGTCCTGTCTTTTATCTCGGATGTTCTTTCCTGAACCAACCGCAATTTCGCATTTAATTAACGAATTTTTAAAATATAATTTTGTAGGAACAATTGTTTTTCCTGCAGCCTCAACCTCAACCCTCAATTTTTCTAATTCTTTCCGTTTTAGAAGAAGTTTTCTAGGACGTTGGGTTGGGTGATTATCCTCGCCTCCAAATTCATACTCCGAAATATGTGCATTGAATAAAAAGAGTTCTTCCTTGATAAACCTTGCATAAGATTCAGTTATTTGTGCCGAACCTGCACGAATA
Source organism: Opitutales bacterium (assembly GCA_028101545.1). Taxonomy (GTDB): domain Bacteria; phylum Verrucomicrobiota; class Verrucomicrobiia; order Opitutales; family Seribacteraceae; genus Seribacter. The sequence continues at coordinate 80,983 of JAOHKZ010000002.1, forward strand.
GATTTAACCTCCGTGCCGCAAAGGACAACACCTGCTTCGTACTTGTCCGTTAAAATGTATTTATGCCGAGCTTTCGTGTTTGAAAGGACAGGTAAATCATTAGCACTTTTTTTCTTTTTCGACATGGCACACTTTGATTAATCCCTCAATCACAAGAGAAGCCACTTCACTAACCGGAATTTTGATTAAGAGTCCGAAGCGCTTTCTTCCCATTCTTGGTACGAAATCTTGCCTTCAATTATCTCTCTTAGTGCAATATCCTCGGGTTCGAGTTTTTCTAATGACTCGACTAAGGGCTTATTTCCAAATTTAAGTTGCTTGGATCTGCGGGACACCACATTAATGAGTGCATTAGGATCTTGAATAATTTGTTGGGCTTCTTTTAAGTATTCGTCTCTCACGGTATTAGATTTGGTGTTGGTCAAAAAGTGGGTGAGGATTCATAATGATATTTAAATGAATAATTGCAATGAATTTCTGTCGGGATCAAAAACTGACATTCTATTGGGCCAAACTACTTGTTCCAGTAAAAACGATGCAAATTTAATTGCCCAGGGTTTACTGAATAAAGAATTAATTGCATGTGCTCAAATTAAAGGACCAATATCCTCAAGATATACTTGGAAAGGTAAAATTGAACAGAGTGTGGAATGGAAAATCACACTTAAGTTTAATGAAGATAACATTACCCCGGTTACAGAATCTCTGATAAAATTACATCCATACGAAAACCCAGAATGGGTATATTGGAAAGCCCAAAGTACGGCAAAATATGCTAATTGGGTTGAAAACCCAAAGTGAACTAGATTATTCTTCCGGTTTGGTTTTGAGTAAGGAGACGACTCGGTCACCTTCTTTCCACTGTCCGCGTTTCCTCAAGAGTTCAACACGTTCAAAACGTTTCAAAACATTACGTTTAACTGCGATTCCACCTGGTGGTTTAAAACTTGGATGCCTACTCATAAGAGAATCAAGGATAGGGAAAGAAAAATTTTAAGCAAGATTATTTCTATCAGAAAAAATAATTATGCAGGAATTCCAACTGGTTCTGGGTCTGTACCCAAGTCACCTTCTTTTGACTTATCTTCAGCTTTCTCCTCTTTGCTTTTATCTGCCTTCTTCCCCTCCTGGCTTAAAGGAATAGACTTAATGATGGGGGAAACTATTTTTCCTTGGTCTATTATTTCATGAATATGCTTACCTTCAATTGTCTCATGTTCTAACAGTGCATTGGCAGATGTATGAAGAGCATCAATGTTTTCATTCAATATTTTTTTTGCACGTTCATATTGAACATCAATAATGTCTTTTATAGCGTAATCAATTTTCTGTGCAGTTTCTTCGCTGTAATTTTGCGCCCTGGAAAGTTCTTTTCCCAAGAAGACTTGATCTTGTTTGTCCCCAAAAGAAATCATGCCTAATTCACTCATGCCCCAATCACATACCATGCTCCTGGCAATATTTGTTGCCATGCGGATATCACCAGCTGCACCACTTGTTACATCCCCAATTTCGATTTCTTCTGCAGCTCTACCTCCCATGGCACAGCAAACCTGATTAAGAACACGACGCTTGCTGTGGTTTAGAATATCCTTTTTTGGCGTAAACATAGTACTACCCAAACTTTGTCCCCTTGGTATGATTGTGACTTTGTGAATGGGAAGTAATCCATCATCAACAACTGCTTGAACGATAGCATGACCAGCTTCATGATAGGCAATGATTTTACGGTCTTCATCATCCATGACGCGTTTTCGCTCCGTACCGAATGAAATCTTTTCACGGGCATCATCCAAATCTATGCGTTCGGCCATCTTCTTGCGTCTACGGGCTGCAATTAGAGCTCCCTCGTTTAGCAAGTTTGCTAAATCAGCGCCTGAAAATCCTGCTGTTGCACGAGCAAGAGAATTAAGATCAACATCTTCGGAAAGTTTTATTTTTTTTGCATGAACTTTTAGTATAGCTTCTCTGCCTTCCAAGTCGGGTAAATCAATGACGACTTGTCTGTCAAATCGTCCCGGGCGTAATAGAGCATTATCGAGGACATCGGGGCGATTGGTTGCGGCAATGATAATGACTCCTTCGTGACCATCAAATCCATCCATCTCCACGAGTAGGGAATTTAGTGTTTGCTCACGTTCGTCATTGCCCCCACCAAGTCCTGCACCTCTTTGCCTACCAACGGCATCAATTTCATCTATGAAAATAAGACAAGGGGCACTTTTTCTGCCCTGCTCAAACATATCTCTAACGCGTGCTGCACCCACTCCAACAAACATTTCAACAAAATCTGATCCGCTAATACTGAAAAATGGGACATCAGCTTCCCCTGCAACTGCTTTGGCGAGGAGAGTTTTTCCTGTGCCAGGAGGACCGACCATAAGTACACCCTTGGGGATTTTTCCACCAATCTTACGAAACCTCTTGGGGTCTTTCAGGAAGTCTACAATTTCAGAAACTTCTTCCTTTGCTTCGTCACAACCAGCAACATTATCAAAAACGATTTTTTCATTTTCACGGCTCAATAACTTAGCCTTACTTTTTCCAAAATTTAAAGCGCCTTTTCCTGCCATTCTCAATTGCCTAACAAAAAGAAAATAAAGCAGTCCAATAATCAGCAGAAAGGGAAGTAGGCTAAAAAGTAAGTCTGTCCAGATTGTACTTGATGGCTTTTCGTTAAGTTTATCTCCTAAGATGTCTCTTAATTCTTTATATTCAGATTCGGTTACACGACCCGTGACAAAGAATGGAAGAGTTTGGTATTCGTCTTCGCTTGTCGAAGCAATGTAAGCAGGGTTTTTAAAATTGCCTTGAATCGAATACCACTCATCCCCACCTTTGGGATCACTTTCTATTACTGCCTTCTCAATTCGCCCTTCTTTTGCTTCGAGTATAAGTTCACCGACTGAGTTAATACTGGAGTGCGAAGGTGTAATCTCTTGAGATTGTACCATCGCAAGACCAATGATTGCCGCCAGGATGGCTAGCCATATTAGTAAAACTTTGGGGTGAAAGTTCTTTGGTTTATCTTCGCCGTCTTTGTTTGATTTATTTTCCACAAAATATCATAATGCGTCAGAATATCCGTAAGTCAAACGGATTACCTCTGTTTCAGTGCCCTCAATAGTAGATGATTGATCAGGTGGAAACCCTGGAATCCATAAGATTTTACCAAGCGAATCCGTGATAATCGGTGTACTAGCTTTCTTGTATTCCCCCCAATAGCGATCAATCATACAGTCTTTTACTTTTTTTGTGCCTTTTAAGCCCATTGGTTTGAATTTATCTCCATCTTTTTTTTGCCTGAAGTACAACGGCCCTTCAATTTTAATGCTCGATAAATAGCAATTGTTCTCTTGATCGACTTTTCCCGTTAGAATTTTTTCATTCAAACTCGAGTTGTTTCTAATCAATGTTAAAGAAAGTAAGTTTCCACAAGGCAACTGGACAACCGTATTGAATGGTAAATTTGATTTCCCCCAATCCATAGTTTCCAAGGGAACTTTTTCTGCATAAATTGTCCCTTTCTTATATGCAATTCTTAGATCGTCTGAGATATCAATTTTAGAATCACGACTGTAATTAATTGAGTTTAGTAAAAAATCTATATGGTGTTGGTGAACATTCTCTAATTTAGTTTTTTGAGAAAGCCACATTGTTAAAACCTTACGCTTGATTGCACGTGGGAATTGAGATAGCAGGCTTACTTTAATTTGATCTATGTCTAAGGATCGCCTGTATGCTTCCTGTGCCCATTGATTTAGTGCCTGGTCTTGCTCATCCAATAATTCTCTCGTGCGCTTTACCCCATCGAGAAGATTTCGATCAGAATCAGACTTCCAATGAATCATGGTGTTTTCCCTTAAACGATTTCGCAAATACTTCACGCTTTTGTTACTGGAGTCCTGCCTCCACTTAATATGAAATTTATTGAGTGATGCTCTAATCTCCTTCCTGGATAAGCCCAAGAATGGTCTTAGAATTAAGGCCCCTTCCTGTCTCTCTACTGGTCGAGGTGAACATATTCCTTCAACTCCAACACCTCTTGGGATTCTCCATAATAAAGTTTCAGCTACATCATCAAGATTATGACCTTGAACGAGGATTCCAGCGTTTGATTGGGATAAAATCTCAAAAAAGAAAGCTCTTCTTTCATTTCGCAAACTTCCCTCGTCTATTTTTTTGTTATCCTGAGCACCTTTTGCGATAAAATTTAAATTCAATTCTTTAGCCAGGTTCTTTACGAAATTTTGATCCGCATTGGATTCATCACCCCGAATAGAATGATTGAAGTGAAGCACAGACATGCGACATCTTGCTTCTGGGAATGCAGCGAAAAGAAGCAGCAATGTAAAAACAGAATCTGCACCTCCTGAGCAGGCAATATAAATTTCAGAGTCTCCGTATGAGCTCAAGATGGATACATTCTCAGTATGCCATTTCGAATGCGGATACAAATTGAATAAGTCGAGCGCCCTTTGCTGGATTGTGTTACTGGGCTCTGGTTTGCTCATTCAGGGTCATGAAGGACCGATAAATTCTTTGGGGAACCATTGATGTAAGCATTCTGGAACTTTTACCCTACCGTCATCCTGCAAGAAGTTCTCGAGGATACCAGCAAGTACCCTGGGTATTGCAAGAGCCGATCCATTTAAAGTATGAACTGGCTTAGGCTTCTCGCCTTCTTCACGAAATCGAATATTGGCTCTTCTTGCCTGAAAATCTGTAAAATTACTACAACTGGATACTTCCAGCCATCTTTTTTGTCCAGCAGCCCATATTTCCAAGTCAAATTGTTTTGAATGAGGAAAGCCAATGTCGCCGGAACAAATGAGGAGTACACGATACGGAAGACCAAGTTTTTGAAGTAAACTTTCTGCATCCAATCGTAGGGAATCGAGTTCTGCAAAACTATCATCCGGATGTGTCCATTTAACTAGTTCAACCTTATCGAATTGATGGAGTCGATTTAATCCACGCACATCCTTGCCCCAACTTCCAGCCTCTCTCCGGAAGCACGGAGTGTAAGCACATCTTTTTACAGGCAATTGTTCGCTTGGAATAATGTCATCTCTAAAGAAGTTTGTTACGGGAACTTCAGCTGTGGGGATCAGGTATAATTCCTCGTTCTGATCATAGTACATTTGGCCTTCTTTATCAGGCAACTGTCCGGTTGCGGTTGCACTCTGTGCGTTTACCAGGATTGGGGAATGCACTTCATCATATCCATTATTGGATGCCTCATCCAGGAAGAAATTGATTAACGCCCTCACCAACTTAGACATATCACCCAAAAAGAAAGGGTACCCTGCCCCAGCAACCTTTACACCCCGTGGGAAATCGATCATTTGTTCAAACCACGGAATATCATAATGTGGTAGAGCATATGGGAAATCACCTTCACAGTTTCCCCAAGTAGAAACAACCTGGTTATCATCCTCCCCTTTTCCATCAGGGACAGAATCATGAGGAATATTTGGGATAGTAAGAAAAGCTTTTTGAAATTCTTCATTTGCCTGCTTGGCAAACGCTTCCAATTCTTTAACTTTTCTTGCTAACTCTTTCATCTCGGCAACTTTTGAGATAAACTCATGAGACCCTTTTGATAACCTGGACATCTCTCCATTAACAGCCTTTTGCCCTGCCCTTGCTTTTTCGGCTAATGAAATCGCTTCGCGCCGCTTTTGGTCTAATTCATTTGCGAGATCGATTTCACAAGCAAATTTCTTGCGACTAATAGATTGCTTTACCGCATCTATGTTATTTCTGAAAAAAGTAAGGTTTATCATAAACCTTCAACAATCACAGAAAAAAAAGCCTGGGTCAAAACCATATGCAGTAAAATTCTAGGATGAATTTAAGTAAATATTTTCAGCTAAATCTCACCAAGCATAGTTTGGATTTTGTTAAAAACCACTTTTTCGCTAATTTCTGAGATAGAACCTGTAAGCGAACATACAATCCCACTTCTTTTGGCACCTGATGGGTATGGACCATAACTGGCAGGGTCGGTCGGACCAAAAATCCCGAGCACAGGAATACCCATAGATGAGGCAATGTGTAAAGGGGCACTATCGTTTGCGACTACTAGCGTTGCTCTGCTAATTAAAGCAGGGAGAGATTTTAATTTCACCTCACCCCTTAAATCTAGAGTATCCTTAAATTTATTATCTTTTTTTGTTCCGGAAACTATAACATCTCCAAAAGATTTATTAACAATTAAATTTGATAGGTTTTCAAAGTAAGGCCAGCACTTTTCTTGTCTTCGACTTTCCGGGAAAAGTAAAACTTTCTTTCTACAAGAGTTTAGAACCTCTTTTGATAATTTAGAGAGCATTGAATCTTTAAAGGGTAAAAAAAGTTTTCCGTCTGATTGTACTTTGAAAATGTCCAAAAATGAACACATTCGATCAATTGCGTGTGGATTGTTTTTGATAGGTGAATCAGTAGTTTTGTAAAAAAATGTAGAAAATTCTCTGCCGTCGGGACGACCCAAGCAAATCTTGCCATTGGCAAACCTTGCTAAAAAAGCACTTCGCAGAAGACCTTGCATATCAAGAACGATGTCATAAGACTCCCCGCGCAGCGATAATCCTAATTTTAAAAACTTACTAAACCCTTCTCCCCGATGAAAGAAAAAATACTTTTCGATAACGCCACTTGCTTCAATTATACCCTCTAATCCTTTTTTTATTACCCAATGTATCTCGATTGAAGGTAATTTTCTTTTCAACAAAGCAATAACACGTAAGCCATGAACTACATCTCCTAATGATGAAGGTTTTATAATTAAAACCTTCATGCGATAAATGACATTTGCCAAAATAAATCCATTTCATTAAAAGAAAACACTACTTATTGATTAATGGCGATATTGTTTAATTTTATTGGCTATACTTTATCTTGTGTGCCTTACTCTATAATTTGCCCATGTGTTAACGCACTTGGGGCAGTTTTTATGGTTTTACCATCAAGAAGGAGGGAAATTCTGTTATTAAATCTAAGTTATGCATTTCCTGGGTTGAGTAAGCAAGATAAGCTAGTTATGGCAAGAGAATCAGCCTCTAGGATGATTGAAATGGGTCTTTTCTCCATAATGAATTATTTTTTGTGTGTAGAAAAAAAAAGACACGCTATTAGCTACTCTGCTGATGCGGAAAGCCAATTGAAAGAACTTAGAGAGTGCGGAAAGCCAGTTATTGTATTATTACCCCATGTTTGTCTGTTTGAAGCTATTGCAGTTTCTACATTTTTCCGCCCTCAACATGGTCGCAAACTCGGAGCAATCTATCGACCGCATCGCAATGCAAATATTGATAAGCAGATCAAAATGTCCCGTGAATCTACTGGGCTAGTGACATTTTCAAGGAAATCAGGAATTCTTAATGCAAAATCATTCTTGAAAGAAGGAAATTGGCTAATCGTTTTGTTTGATCAAAATGCAGGAGACCGTGGAGTGCTTGATTTTTTTCTTAACAGAATGGTTTCTTACACTTCGCTGCCAGACTTGCTTTGCAAGGCAACTGGAGCTATTCCTGTATTCGCCATGCCGAAAAGAATTGGTTTTTTTAAATCTGAAATCAAGCTATCAATGCTTCCTTCGGATAGTATTAATGGAGTTACTGCTGAGGCTCATCAAAAACTTGAGCAGGCCATCCACCAGGATCCGAATGGTCTCCCTGAGTGGTTATGGTCGCATGGTAAATGGAAAATCCATTCTCGAGTCGAATCAAGGTACCGAATGCTCGTGAAGAGGAAGCATGTTATCAAAGATAAAAAGATTGAACGAGTGACCAACTTCTTCGTCCGATTACCAAACTGGTTAGGTGATGTGGTAATGGCCATACCAGTTTTGATTGCTATTCGTAAGGGGCGGCCTGATGTTCGTTTCACATTAGTCTGTAAAAGTGAATACATAGGACTTTTGAGCAAGTTTGATTTAGGCGAAGATTATCTTGCATTGCCTAAGAGAGGCTTCAGGTATTTTTTTGACTTTCGTAAACTCCTAATATTTAAGCCGGATAATTATTTGCTTTTCACGAACTCAGTTAGAGGAGATTTAGAAGCCTTTCTTTCAGGTTCTCGCCAAAGATTTGGCCTAAATTTGCCAAATCGTTTACGTCCTTTACTATCGCATACTTTTGATTTAGCGATTTTCGCTAAAGAAAGGTTAAAGAAAATGCATCAGACAGAATTGTGGGAACAGATGGCAATGCACTTCGGCTTAAAAGAAATCATTTCGAAAGAACCCATTTATTTGAATGATATAATCAGACGGGACATTAAAATTGGTATAGTTCCTGGTTCTTCCAATTCGCCTAAAAAAAGATGGACACCTGAAAACTGGGTCTCGCTGATCAACCAATTGTCGTCGATCAAAAAGGATTTAGTTTTTCATCTTTATGGCACGAACCAAGATGCGAAAATCACATCTATTATTTCTTCTCACTTAGTCTCTTCCTCTGTTTACGATCATGCTGGAAAAACTGAATTATCTGAACTTGCTGAAGAATTGGCATCATGCAGTTTAGTTATAGGTAACGACACAGGTTCTATTCACCTCGCCAATATGGTAGGTACTCCTGTAGTTGTGCTCTTTGGGCCAACTAGTTCTGCTCGTACAAGCCCCTTTTTTAATCCACGAAAATTACTTATAGAATCACCTAATTCTGAAGACATTAACTCGTTAACTCCTGAAACTGTATACCAAAAAACGATCTCGTTTATATAAGGGGATTTACTCATGCAAATTGTGCAGATAGTTAAAAGATTCGGTCCAGTCGGAGGCATGGAGGAGTATGCTTATCAACTTTCGATTGAATTATCGAAGATGGGACACCAGGTTGTAGTAATTTGTGAGAAATCCTATGTTAATCCTTCAATGGATATATTTGTTGTCGAAACGGGGTTTCATCGCAAACCAAATTGGCTTGCCCATTATCGATTCTCACGAAAAGTAACCGAATGGTTGATTGAAAATGATTCGCCGCATAGAGTTGTACATAGCCATGAGAGACAACTAGACCACAATGTAACCACTTTTCACACTACCCCATTTGGCCATGGTCGCGGACCATTTTTCAGATTTTTAAGTTTAAGAAATTACTTTTACGAAGAACTTGAGAGAAGGGAGTTATTGGGCCATCAAGTAAGGGCAATTGTACCAGTCAGTAACAAGCTAGGTGAAATGATATCAAGCAAGCACATCGGTGCTAAAGAAAATTTACTAGGGGCGATCCATCCAGGAGTTGCTGCTCCCAAGGTAAAACCCAAAGAAAGAGTTGTTTCCGCCGACGGTGGAACCATTGGCTTTATTGGAAAAGAATGGGAAAGGAAGGGATTACCCAAAGTCGTTCAAGTTTGGAGAGATTTGAAGAAAGTCAGACCAAATTTGAAACTTAAAGTTGCTGGTCCTTTATCAAAAGAAGTTAATCACTTGTTTTCTTCCAATGAAAAAAATTATGAGCTCTTGGGATATGTGGATGATAAACCGAAGTTTTTTGAATTGATTGATATACTAGTACATCCAGCTAAGCTCGAGGCTTTTGGCATGGTGATTACTGAAGCACTTTCATTTGGAGTTCCAGTACTTTGCTCGAGTGAGTGCGGTGCTGCAGAGGTTGTTGGCCTTAACAGTGGTAACGTTTTATCTGAAGAATGTGACTCTGAGGAATGGGCTAGTTCTGCGAGTTATATTCTTGCTCAAACAAATAATTTTACCTTCACTAGATCGTGGGCATCTTGTGCTGAAGAATACAAAAAGCTCTACGAGTTAATATCATAATAATGCAAAAAACTTCTAAAGATTCATTATCAAAATTCTTAAAAGATAAAAGTTTTACCTCTGTACTTGATGTGCCTTCCGGCAATGGATGGTTGCGCAAAGTCTTGGTGCCAGAAGTGTCAATTGACGGCATCGATTTATTTGAGGAAAAAGCGGAAGATTATAAAAGGTTTTGGAGCTATGATTTGGAAAATGGTATACTAGAGGATGCGACGGGCTATGATCTTGTGTGTTGCTGTGAAGGAATCGAGCATGTGAGAAAACCCATTAAATTTGTTAAGGTCATTCAATAAGGCTCTATCCGATGGTGGCATGCTTGTCGTAACCACTCCTAATGTATGGTATCCTCAAGCCAGATTGCAGTATCTAATACGCGGGTTTTTCCCTTCATTTCCATCCTTAGTCGACACTCAAATTAAGTTTGGTAGTCATATGCATATTACTCCATGGTGCTACCCTCAATTATATCTGTATTTTAAATTAGCTGGATTCTCCCCTCCTGTATTGATCGAAGAACCTCTGTCAAAACCAAAGCATTTTCACGAGCGATTGTTAGGAATTCCATCTAAATTGTACATTCGAAGTAAGATCAAAAAGTCCAAGAGCGATGAAGAAAGAACCTTCTGGGAAACCGCCGGCTCAGAAGGTAGCAGGCTTGGGCGCCACTTAATTGTTTTTGCTCACAAGATAAGTGAGTGGAATAATCTGTAGGCTAAAATATTATGGAACCTAATCATTCAAAAGAGCAAGTGCCGAATTCTACGAAGAATTTCAATCGAAGGGGAAATATGATTACTTTTATGGAGACGAGCGGAGAAAAAATCTTTATATCAACAACATAGGCACAGGTAAAAGAATCTTGGAAGTAGGTTGTCGATCTGGGAATTTAACCCAGTATTATCATCGCGAGAATTATGTTATTGGAGTGGATGTGGATCGTAATGCTTTGATGGAATTTGAAAAAAGATTAGGATTAAAAGTATATGGGTTGATATAGACAGCGAAGAATTACCTTTTAGTGACAATGAATTTGATACAGTAGTATTTTCCGAAGTCATGGAGCATCTTCGTTTTTCGCAAAAAGCTCTTTGCGAGATTGCTAGAGTACTTACAAAAATTGCACATTGATCGGATCCGTGCCTAATGCATTTCGTCTAAGAAACCGCTGGAAATTCCTCCTTGGAAAACCCTTTGAGTCTGATCCATCACATCTTCGGTCTTATTCGGATAAAACTTTGAAGGAAGAATTAAATAAAGTTTTTGAAAAGATTCAGACTCATCCTATTTCTGGGCATATACTAGGCGGTGGAAGCTCAGGTGTGCCAGTTTTTGAGTGGTTACCTTACCCAATAGGAAATTTATTTGCTTTAGACTTACTTTTTGAAGCAAAAAAATAAATTAATTGAATTTAATTATTTTATTTTAATACCGATTCTTCCAGTATAATCGATACGATTAAGTAAGATATTAATATTATTTTCTTCTAAAAAACGATCCACTGCTAACTTGCAACCTTCCCAGTGCCCATAATCATCAAGGATTATAACACCACCTGGTTCAACTTTAGGATACAAATAGGTTAATGCATGTAATGTGGGGTCGTGCCAGTCCATATCGAGACGCAGGAGTGCTATTTTATCTGGAATTGTATTAGGTAATGTATCTTCAATCTTACCCTTAACAAAATGTATTTTTTCTTTCGGGTAACCACACAGGTTCATGGTAGTTTTGACATCATTTAAATCGGCACAGCACCAATTTGAATTCTCTTCTCCAGTCTGGAGTTCTTTAAATTTTTTATGAGCGAAATTACCATCCTCCTTGGAAGGTTTACTCATTCCCGTATATGTATCGTAGAGATAAATATCTCTTTTAAGATCGGAGCAAATTTTTAAAGTTTTAAGCATGGTAAGCATGCTTCCACCTCGCCACACTCCACATTCAACAACGCAACCCTTTATTTGGGCATTTACCAAGTACTTGATTGAATTTAAATTAGCATATAATCTTTCCCAAGACGCCATGGAGTATTGCATGCCCAGTTTTATAATCTCATAATCTTCTTGAATAATACCCTTCTCTTTTTTGAAGGTCTTTTTTTTAATGAGTTTTTTAAATATGTTCGCCATAGTATAATTTAATCTTTCAAATGTTAAAATATTATGAGGCGTAGTGCAATTACATTGGAATCTGAAATCTCAGACATAGAAAGAAAAGCACTTTTTAAAGTTCTTAACGAGTTATCGCTCAAAGGCACACATTTAGAAATTGGCACCGCAGCGGGTGGAACGTTATGTGAAATCTATAATATTTACAAATCTGCAGGTAGAGAAATTCCAAACTTTTGGGTGGTTGATCCTATGAAATATTTCCCAAATCAACTCGATATTGTTAAGAAAAACTTAATTTCCAAAGGTGTTGACCTTACGAAAATAAGGTTTTTGCAAAACATCAGTAGTGTTGCATTAAAGAAAGCCTTTTCTGAAAGTCCCGAATTTGATTTTATTTTGATTGATGGAAGTCATAAAAGAAAATATGTGACCCAGGATCTTATTTGGACTAGATTCTTAAAGGAAGGGGGAATCCTATGTGCACACGACTATTCTATGCAGTTTCCAGGCGTAACTAAGAGTATCGATCTTTTTCTGAAAAAATACGAAAATTACAAACAGATATTAATTACTGAAAGCTTAGTTATAATTAAAAAGGAAAAAACATCTGAAAATTATGAAATCACAAACATGATGGTGCTCAGAGCAGCGATGCATGGTTTTTTTCATCAAATATTTAAGAGTATTAAAAAAAGAGTAAGCACTAAACATAGTCTTACCTAAGCAAAGCCATTTTTTCAGAATCTTCAACTTCTTCCTTTAGGTGTGGATCCCATTCTATCTCCTGAGTTTCTGAAACATTTTTCCTTGGTCTGTTTTGGATAATCTTACTATTAAAATTATACCCCTGTTTAGATAAAAAATAGATAAGATCGCTGGCCAAGTTCTCCTGCTTACCAATAAATGTAATGTCATTATGGGCATATTGGGAATACAACTCTGAGACAAAACCTGGTCTACTAGAAAAAACCTTTCGGTCAAATTCGTTAAAATCATATGATTTGCATGTACGAAGAAAATAATTTGGGTGCCAATAATTATTACTGCCGAAAGTCTTCCAACTTACCTTATCTTGACAACAGTACTTCCACCACGATTCGTACCATTTGAGAGGATGCCTTACAAAGCAGAAAGAAACTTTCGGGGGGAAAATTTACTAAAACTAAAATTAATTTTGGATAATAACCTAGTGTGCGATTGGGGGGAAAAAAGCGACCCTAGTCCAATCTATATGTTTATGATATCCTATTTCTTTGTGTACAAGTCCTTGTTCTTTGAGGATTACTGACACCCAGGATCCTCCTGTTTTGGGTATATGTAAAAAACATTCACCTTTTTTTAAAAGTAATGCCATATGTTAAAGATAAATTTTGGTTAATTTTTCTCCTAAGATGTTTTTGGAAAAATTTAAGTCAACAAATACTTTTCCTTCCTTAATCATTTTTTTTGCCTGACTTGCCTCATTCAAGTAAAACTCAATTGCTCCTGCTAATTCTATAGGTTTGTTGGGCTTAACAAGAATTCCGTTTTTACGATTTGTAATCACCTCAGGGATGCCACCCACGGAGGTGCCAATCACATTAGTTTCGGAATACATTGCCTGCAATAAAACCTGTGGTATTCCTTCGTTTTTGGTACTTGCTAAGACCACGACATCTAAAGCTGAGAAATAAGGCCAAGGGTTTTCTTTGTGTCCCAAGCAGTAAATTCTTTCTCTAAATATAGATTTCGCCACTAAGTCATTAATGCTTTTTTCTATTGGACCACCACCAACTAAGACTAAGATTGTATTATGGTACTTTTGGGCTACTTTTTCAAACGCATAAATCAGTGATTGATGCCCTTTCCAACTTCTCAAAACTGATATTTGTCCGATCATAAAAGAATTTTGGTCAGCTCCAATTTCTTGAATCAATGAATTCCGAGAATTGCTCTTAGTTGGTAAGTTTTGGGGAGGGTATATTGCCGTTGGTAATGTTTTAACCTTTGTCATATCTAGTAAGAAAGTTTTTCGTATGTGATCGCTGATGCATTCTCCAGTGGTAACTACAATCGAGCACAAATATCGATATTGGGTTCTATTGAGAAGGGATTTCCTTATTGTTGTACTCACATGGCGATAGCGTGCTCTAACTTTAATTCTTAATGTATAAGCTGCAATTAATCCCGCCCAACTGTCCGTACTACTGTGAGTGGCGACTGCATCTGGTTTTAAACGCCAGAGAATCCAAAGCATTTTTAGAATATTCAGAAGTGTTCTTGGCTTAGTGAAATAAACTGAAATTACTTGGAATCCGTCTTCTTTGCATCGTTTGAAAAGAGTGCCATCATCTGGTGCAACCAGGATCATTTCATGCCCTTGTTCGCGGAACCATTTCATTTCTTCAAAGATTCGAATCTCCTGCCCACCCCAATGAGGAGAAGCCTCGGTATGAATGATTTTTAATTTCTTATCGGAAGTCATTAATGAGAGTTCAATTGATAAAGTTTCTTATATTTCAAATTTACTTCTTTGGCGATGGATATTGCTAATTTAAACCCAAGTATACCATCTAGAAAACCAAACTTGATAATGTAATTTCGAAAGAAACGCCAAATCGCACGTAAAGTCCCCTCCCCTAGAAAGGTTTTCACCCCTTCTTTTGACTTCATCTGAACCCACAGTTCGGAATATTTTTCGATTCTTAAATTTCGATCGTTCCAGTCGCGATAACTGTGATGCTTAAGCAATCCATTCAACTTTTGTGAAGTACCTTTCAAATTGATGGATTCATGAACTGCTCGATCCTCAATTTCCCAGCAATCTGAACGAAAAATCCGAAGATTCCAGTCGGGGAACCACTCTCCGTGATTGACCCATTGATTTTCAAAGAAAACCTTACGGTTTATTTCAAAGCCATTGCAATTTAAATTATCGAAATTGATTTCCTGAAGTGCTTTTGAAAGACTTGAGGAGACTACCTCATCAGCATCCAACCAAAATAACCAGGGTTGTGTTGCCTGAAGAAATAGTTTTTTCCTGCTTTTAGGGAAACCTAACCATTCCCCGTGAACTACATTTGCTCCGTGGCTTTCGCAAATCTCTAAACTTTTATCAGTACTGCCTGAATCATAAACTAGGATTTCCTCAAATATGGATAGAGGAGGCAGTGAATGTTTCAGATTCTCATCCTCGTTTTTAACAAGGATGCAAACTGAAATCGGAAGTTTTGCTGGATTCCCCTTATGCATTTAATAATTGGAGGTAGGAATTAATTTCATTCTCAGAAGTGAGCTCTTTCACTGATTCCGAAATTAACTTGCGATTCAAGTTTCTTATTTCCTTGATCCATTTAATTACATTTCCTTGCACTACATCTTGAGGGTTTTTAACGGCAAGACCGTTGCTTTCATTCAAGCATTCACTAACTCCATTACTTTGGGTTGTAAGGACTGGGCATCCGCAAGCCAGAGCTTCCAGGCAACTATTGGAAAATGGATCGTAAAGAGTAGGCAAAACAAAAAGATCGACCATTTTATACCAGGATGCAGTATCGGCGACGGGACCAATAAAAGAAATATCTTTTGCAATACCAAGTCCCTCGGCCTTTTGGGCAAATTCGGAGTGATTACCGCGTCCCACTACCCATAAATGACAAGGTGTTATCTTTGTTAGTACTGATAGCATTTTAAATGCATAAATAAGCCCTTTTCTCTCCCATCCATTTGCGCAAAAAAGAATATTTAAACAATCATTGGAAAGGTTGTGCTCAGTTTTTAATGTTTTTCTCTCAGGTAACTTAGCAAATTGAAAAAAGGCTTGTTTATATCCATTTTTAATGACTTCACATTTATGCTTATATTCGGGATAATATTGTTCTAATTCTTTAAATATAAGTTGAGAATTGGGAACGACGCATTTTGATTTGCTTATAGAATACCGCTCAAGGATTGGAGTGATTAAATGATTTGGGTTGGTAATCTTTTTAATAATCCCTGTTTTTTTTCTCCTAAGCCAGCATTTATGAACTCCGTCGCCCATACGGAAAATTGCACCAGGGATTCCGCGAGTCATACTAAAAGCGAGAGCATCAGGTTTTTGTGAAAGAAATTTATTTACAGAAGATGCAAATGATAAAGATTTAAACCAACCGGGGCCTTTGCAACCTAAAAAATTATAATCTTTCTCATTGCAACCCGCGTATATTAATGAAGCATTAAAAGTTCCTTGGAATCCTTCGAGAAAACGTTTAGCAACAATTTCTGCACCTCCAAATCCATCGAACTCTTTTCTAACTATGTATATTTTTCTTTCCACTTGCAATAGGTTGCCATTTTGCGAGATGAAGTTTTAGTAACTTTTTTTTCCATGCTCGAAGATAATCATGAAGATATCATTGCGAAGGCGATGCGCGGAAAAAGCTTCAGCAAGTCTGCCATTGCTGAAAGGGCAAATATTGAAAGGAGTGCTATTGAAAGAATCCTTAGGGGGGAGGTTTCAGAGGTTGCTATCGCTTGCATTGCTCCTGTCTTAGGATTGAGTGCTGAAAAACTTTTGATTTCAGCCCGAAAGGAATGGTCTCCGAAACCGGTTGAGTTAAACGGTTTAAAAAGGTTTGAGTCAGATTTTGGTGAAATGTCGGTAAATGCGTATGTCGTTTGCGAACAAGATTCGAAGAAGGCTTGGTTTTTTGATACGGGTACAGATTGTGATTCACTTATTTCATTCATTGAAGAAGATGGCTTAAAGGTCGATTCTATTTTATTAACACATACCCATCGTGATCATATTTATTCCCTAGATGAAATGAAAAAAAACTTTGGAAACCCTAAGGTTTTTGTTCACAAAAGTGAACCACTACGGGATTCTACCTTAATAGATGAAGGCTTTTCGATGAACCTCGGGAGGTTTTCCTTGAAGGTGCTTCATACCCATGGACACTCTGCTGGGGGCTTAACTTATTTAATTGAGGGACTCCCCTGCCCTGTTGCGGTTGTGGGTGATGCCCTATTTGCCGGATCCATGGGAGGTGGAATGGTTT
Organism: Opitutales bacterium; assembly: GCA_028101545.1. GTDB lineage: Bacteria > Verrucomicrobiota > Verrucomicrobiia > Opitutales > Seribacteraceae > Seribacter. Next base: position 97,899 of record JAOHKZ010000002.1, read on the forward strand.
CTTTCCAAGATGCCCTAAGGACAAACCGTGAAAAGATTATGACTTTGCCTGATAATTGTGTACTTTGCCCAGGGCATGGGCCGATGACAACTGTGGGAGAGGAAAAAAAGTACAATCCTTTTTTCCCTGAATTTTAATCTATTTTACCTCGCCTGAAGACGGAAATCTTCAAGGCCGTTTTTTCGGCAAAGGTCGACCACTTGGGTAACATGTTTGAGGGGAACATCTTCATCAGCCACAACCAGTATGATTGGTTTTTTGGGCAGGGTCGATGTTGCTTGAAATAATGCGGTAAGTTTTTCCAAGCTTAAGGGTTTGGCGTCTGCAAAAAAATCTCCCTCTTTTGATATGGACACGATCAGTTCATTACTGATCAGATTTGATCCAGCTGAATCAATCTTGGGGAGTTTTATATTTAATGCTCTCAAATCCCGAAACTGCATCGTAACGAGAAAAAATATAATCAAAACCATGAGGACATCGATCAAGGGAACCATGTCGATTCTTGGTTTTTTTCTTTTTCGAATGATTAAGGACATTAAGTTTTAAATGAAGCTTTATTAGTTCCTACGGCATCAATAAGTCGTGCGGTTAACCAATCAAGCGAGGCAGCACGTTTCTCTACAATCCTTATTAAATATGCATGGCCAATTAAGGCGGGTATGGCAATCCCAAGTCCAATGATTGTGGTTAACAAGGCTAGTGCTATCCCCTCTGAGAAAATTTCAGTTCCATCTGACAATCCACTTGCTGGCATGGTTGAAAAAACCTGTACCAATCCAGTTGCAGTTCCTAATAGTCCAATTAAAGGTGCGGCTGCGACCACAACTTCAAGTAAGAATAAACCTTTTTCAAGTGCAGCAACTTCTAGCCTAGAGTATGCAAGCAAGGCTTCATGGGATGGTTTTTCATGAATAGCTACGTGCACAATGCGCTCTGCAGCTGAGTAACGCTTCCATTTTTTATTTGGAAATTCTCCAGATCGAAGAGCTTTTTCGACTTTTCGTGGAAAAGTAAGACCAGGACGCAATGAATAAATCCTTTCCGTAAATATAAATACAGCAAGTAGTAAGCAGGCAGTTAAGGGATAAATAAAAATACCTGCCTGTTTGTAAGAGAGTGGTTCTTTAAGCTCCTGGAAAGAGGCAATGAAATCTGCTTCTATTCCTTTTCTTACGATTAATGCCAAGTTTTCATTACGAAAAACCTGTGAGGTGCTATTCTTATCCAATTCGATTTCATTCGATAGTTGGGTATTCTTACATTCAATCAAAATAAAAGAAATGTTATCTACCTGAAAGGCATTCTTTTTTAAAACACTTCCCGAGAACTTACTAAGAGATGGGTCAATTTCAACAGGAACGGCTGTAAAAGTAATTTCATCCTCAGACAAGGCATCAAGAAAATCTGAGATTACAAAAACTTTCTCATGATCTAAAATACAACCTGGGGTTAGGGATAATAATAAAAAAAGCGAAAATTTTACTATTATTCCTGAAGGAGTCATAATAATCTTTATATATATGCTAAGTTCTTATGAATATCTTCAATACCTTGGTTGGCTTGAAGTAATTCATCCAACGGATCCCAAGATCCATTGAGAAGAGAATCACGAGCACCCTCCCTTAATTCGTGCGGATAGGAACTATCCCCCACCCTAATCACTCGATTTAGAATATCTACTACAACCTCGCATTTTGGGTCTTGTTCTATGCTTGCTGAAATCAAATTTCTCGTTTCATCAGATACAGAAACACAGGGCATTCCTAAATTAATTGAATTTCCAAAAAATATTTCAGCGAAATTCCCGGCTATTATTGCACGAAATCCAGCACGATAAAGAGATTGTGGTGCATGCTCCCTCGAACTACCACAACCAAAATTTGCCCCTGTTAGCATGATGGATGAGTTGGCAAATTTGGTATCATTTAATGGGTGATTTTTTTTACTCCCATCCTCATTAAATTTCATATCATAAAATAAATATTCCCCTAAACCGTCAAAGGTTACACATTTCATAAAACGGGCGGGTATGATGCGATCAGTATCAATGTCATCTCCTGGTACATAGACTGCATTTCCTGACACTTGAGAAATTTTTTCTAATGGCATAATAAAATAATTTTAGGATGAAAATACTTCGCGACTATCAGAGATTACTCCAGTGATAGCCGCGGCAGCTACCATGGTGGGGCTCATTAGCATGGTCCTTCCTGTAGGGCTTCCTTGCCTGCCCTTAAAATTACGATTGCTTGAACTCGCGCATAACTGATCCCCGATCAATTTATCCGGATTCATTGCCAAGCACATGGAGCAACCCGCATAACGCCATTCAAAACCTGCATCAGTAAAGATTTTATCCAAACCTTTCTCCTCTGCTATTTTACTGACTACCTGGGAACCAGGAACTACGATGGCTTTTATTCCTTCCTTGACCTTATGACCATGAATCTGACTGGCAACCTCCTCAAGATCCGAAATCCTTCCATTTGTGCATGAACCAATAAAGGCAACATCAATTGGGGTTCCCTTAATCGGAGCTCCTGGAGTAATTTTCATATATTCAATTGCCTCCTCAATGCTTGCTTTTTCTTTTGGATCGACAAGGGATGGATTAGGGATGGTTTCATTAATTCCGATTGCCTGGCTTGGATTAATTCCCCAAGTGACCGTAGGACCAATTTCAGATGCATCAATTTTTACAATATCATCATAGTGACAACCTTCGTCTGATGCAAAGGAAGCCCATTTTGATACTACTTCATCCCAATTTTCATTCTTGGGTGAATATGGTTTCCCTTTTAAATATTCAAATGTTTTTTCATCCGGATTAACATACCCCGCACGGGCTCCGCCTTCGATAGACATATTACACGCTGTCATTCTTTCCTCCATGGAGAAAGAATCAAATACATCGCCTGCGTACTCATAGGCATATCCCGTTCCACCATTTACACCGAGCACCTTGATGATATGAAGAATAACATCTTTTGCAAAAATGCCCGGATTCAATTTACCATTAACCTCAATTCGGCGAACTTTTAACTTACCCAAAGCCATTGTCTGCGTTGCAAGTAAATCGCGAACCTGGCTTGTCCCGATACCAAATGCGATAGCCCCAAAAGCACCATGCGTGGATGTGTGAGAATCTCCACAGGCAATGGTCATCCCTGGTTGAGTTAATCCTTGCTCTGGGCCGACTACATGTACTATTCCCTGCTTGCCCGTGTCCACATCAAAAAATGTTACATCGAAATCCTTACAGTTCTTACGTAATTCTTTAATCATGGCATCTGCCAATGGATCAGAATACGGCTCCTGTGTTTCGTTAGTGGGTACAATATGGTCCACAGTAGCAAAAGTTCTTTCTGGGTATCGCACCGGTAAATTCTGTTCTCGTAGCATTCCAAATGCCTGTGGACTTGTTACTTCGTGAATAAGATGACGACCAACAAAAAGCTGGGTTTGACCATTTTGTAACTGACCAACCGAATGTGCCTTCCAGACCTTCTCGAATAAATTTAATTTACTCATAAATGAAATCGATCACACTATTAACATGATGCGAGATCAGCAAGTGAAATAGAATTTTAAAACTTATTAAATTAACTGCGATTGATTTTTAAGCCATATGAAGAATTCTTGTAAGCATTCTTTAACATTCTAATCATTGGTTTTTGCTTAGTGGATTGAACTCCGTTATCTTTGGCTGTTTTATTCGAAGCCAATTTACGAAATGCTTCAGCATTTCTTCTTTGGAGTTCTGTCACCTGGCTAATCAATTCCCCGGCATCTTTATTTGAGAATGGATCCTCTTGAATATTCTCTCTTGCATTAACTAATATTTGAAGGCTCTGTTCTTTTTTTGCTAAGATCGACTCAATGGTATCAAGATCCCTTGCTGCAATAGCCTGCGTTTCAGCGTGTAGTAGGTTTTCGTGAAGCTCCAATGCTTCTAGCAGCTTAACCCACTCATCGGATAAACTAGCCATAAATAGCTAGTAGTTAAGCCTTAAGTGATATGGAACCAGACTGCTGATCCCCGGAGGCAGAATTTTCAGGGTTTTGGTTAAGCATTTCTGACCAAGCATCCCTTAATTCAGTAATAACTTTTTCAGCTTCGTCTATTGTATCAGGTTCTTTTTTCAAATTTGCCTGTTGCAGTTGATGCATAACATAGTCGTACAATCGATAAAGCGTACCTGGTAACTCACCAGGAACAGACATATCTAAAGAGGACTGCAACTCAGTCACAATATTTTGAGCCCTGATTAAATTATTATTAATATCTTCGTTTCTTTTGGTGAACTCTTCTTCTTCAAACGCTCTTTTGGCAGCTGTAGTGAAACGAAGACATCCATCAAAGAGCATTAGTACAAGTTTACCAGGACTTGCTGTTTGTACAGCTTGTGCTTTGTAAGAACGGGCTATTTTATCATACTGCATAAATCTAACTTACAAAATTTAACTAAAGTCTTCTGTGTTTAGTAATCTAATTGCAAGTTTATCAATGTCCGAATCATGAGGCCAATTTGGGTCACTCATCAAAAGTTGAGCTCTTTCTATTGCTTCAGGTCTAATATCTGAACTAGAATTGGCTATCCTGTCAGTTAGACTTGAAAGATCAGTAAGTGAAACCGAACCTGAAGGATAAGAACCATTAATTGATGACTTATCAACAACAGTGGAAGCTTTGCGTTTAGTTAACGCAATGTTATCAAAAGGATCTTTATTATTTCCTGAAATCGCTTCCATAATTTAAACTAAGCTTATATTGTGCCATTTTTTTGAAAAAAGCAACACAATTTATTAACTATCTTCGGGGTAATGTTTTGTAACAAGTAGATGCTACATATTTTGTAAATATGCGCGGGGATTGTAACACGCTACCCGAAGTTTTTGCCGACAGGGCTCTAACCTGACTCGTTTCCTGGAATATTCCTGCTCCGACTATAACGCTGGCATGACCAGAATCAAATGTTTCATCTATTGCCCAAATAAAGTCACCGGATTTAATATCTACGAGTTTTGCTCTGACTCCTAATGACATTGGTCGATATGGTCTGTAGGAATCTAAATCCACAAACAATACCCCATTAACACGAGTTTCTTCTTCTAATTTACGCAAAAAATTATCAGGTAAATTCTTGCTTGAGGAAAATCTTTCTTTCCCAAATAATACTTTCATTTCCTTGGGGTGGATTCGAATTGTTTCAAAGATCCTTTCTTGAACTAACTCTTGGTGAAATATATCATCTACATAGTTTAGAAGTTCGGAATTTGGGTCTTCATGGTAGCATGGTAGCACTGCGACCCGGTTGAAATAAGTGGGGATTCGTTCCGTTGGATATAAGTTTGTGGGAACGAAAGGTTCAGCTCTTGCTATTACTTTTTCCTCCTCAAATTTTCGACAACCTGCAAAATTAATTATTAATGCTAGGATAATGATTGAATTAATAATGAGTTTCATCATTTGCTTTTGAATGAGTTTTGTAATGTTTGCAATTGAGTATTCAGTTGAGATTGCATCTCTTCCATTCTCATGAATCCCTCACTCAGGGTTTTCTCCCGTTGCTCAATATATCTTTCTAAGTCTTCTATTCTGTCGTCAATTCGCTTATTTTGAGACTTCACACTATCAATGTGCGCTTGGTATGCACCTTTATATCCTGTTTCGCTGTCACCAGTCAGAAAAGCGGATATGAAATCATCCAAAGCGTAGGATAATCCTTGAAATGTTCGATAGCTTGAAGAATTTGCGTCGTAAGCCGCTACATTTGCAATAAGGTCACCCACACTCGCATTTGTTGCGGTGGGACTATTAGGATTTTTGTTGTTTAAGGTCTTGGGATTTGAACTTAAATCAGAGGTAATTGCAGTTTTAGTAGATTCAACCTTTGCTTCTGCGAATAAAGCCTGCACCATCTCTGGTCTTTTATCTAGCTCTTCAATCAGCATTGCTGAATTTTTGACAAGTAGACGGTCGGAACCAATTCCAAAATCCAATCCAATGTCAGCCATCCTAAAAGAACTGTAAGCTGGGCTTGCATTAACCCAACTTGTGGAAGCGTGATCGTATTTATAGTATAGTTGTGGTTCGCCAGATGCATTGGTATTAGAATCATTTACGGCTCGAACTAAATAACCATCATTGGAAGCATTCAGAGCAAGTTCGGATTTGATTTTATTAAGTTCAGAATTCGCATTCGCATTAATATTGGCTAAACTAGTTTCAGTCTGTGAGCTGATAACTAAATCTGCACCATCTGATGTTCTATCACTTGCAGAGTGAGGAGTGGAGTCACCAAAAATCACTTTCCTTAATTGGCTTCCAAGTCGACTAATTTCAATATTGCTCGAAAACCTACCGGCCGAAACATTATCCCCGTCATTCGTAACAGCTGTCAGACTACGGATGTAATCTTGTGCATCATTATATTCTTCAACGAATTTATCTATGGATGTTTTTGCAGCAGTGGAGTCTTTTGCAACCGTAAAACTAGCCGTTTGACCAACAGACATCCTTGAAATGTCAAATGTGATCCCTTTGTAGCCATGGGTTGTATCATCAAAAGATGTTGTTGGACTGTAAATACTGACTAAACTGTCATTAACTGTAACTCTAGAGTTCGAACCCAATTCTTCCCGGATTACTCGACCAACTCCTTGTATGACTTGCCTCCACTCTGTGCTACTCGTAGAGGGAGTAGAGGTTGTGACCGAGCCGGAGCCAGGTATTGCTTGCCAGTAAGTTGTTTCTGCACCTACAGTATACTGAATGTAATCTCCATGGTTGTGACCACCAGCATAAGCGGTAAAGTCTGCAGCACTATTTGGGGCAGCTAATCCCATGAGTTTAAGTATATCCCCTACCCCAGTGTTAGCTGAAAGTTTATCGTAACTGGTTGCTTCATGAAGTGTTATTCCCACAGCTCCCGGTTCTTTATTTCTAACTACAAACCGATCCCCAACTGGGTCGTAGTACATATGGACATTAGCGTCTGAAGAGTTTACGCGATTAATTAGTGCAGCAACAGTATCATTATTTACATCATAATCTATGCGCACTGCCCCCTCTCCTTCTCCAATAAAAAACGCGCCTTTTCCAGAAGCCAAACCTGAAGCAGCAGAACCTGCCCAACCATTAAAATTAGATGAGGCGATGGATACGGTTAAATCGACTGTTCCCAATGCCTGACTACTTTTGATAACGGTCTCACGCATAACTTCCCAATAAGGGGAAGAATTTGCTGGCGTATCGACTGATACTTGATCCCAATAATCAGTATCCGTGTAGTAAACCTTTCTGGCATCGTTGATATTTGTGGCTATTAAATCCCACTCGTTTCCACCTGCTGCTGTTGTAGGATCCGATGTGGTGCCAGCTGCCCTTGATCGATAGAAGTTGTTATCGGACCCCATAACCACTTTATCTGCTGCGTATGTCCCCGCTGCCCAGCTGGCAATAGTTGCGGCATTACCAAGGGCACTCTCATTAGCATCATGGTCCCCAAAAGTTGCATTGTTCCCCGAATACCCTCGAACATTTCCAATTTTTGACCATATTGAATAATCAGTTGCAGATGCGACAACACCAGAGGTTCCATTTGGATTAAACCTTTTCATTCCAGGTTTAATTAATTGCCAAAAGTTAGTATCTACATCGTCGTGTCTATTGGCATGTCCTATTTCATCCCAATATTGGCTGAATGTCGCTGCATTACCAGTGTCATTACTCGTTAATTCGGATGTAACATTTGTCCAGAAATTAGAAGTAGTTGCACTAGCACTTGTCAAGTCAGTCATATCAGAATCAACATCTGTCCACCAACTTGTTGAAGGGGCACCAGCACTAAAGGCAGGGTCAGTCAGTTCTGCGGTTGCGCTAGACCAATAACTATTAGCAAGCGTTCCCCCCGTACCAACGTTTGAAAAATTAAATATGGTATCACCTGCAGGACCAGAAATATCGTCCCAAAATACATTTGCAGAAGCTGAACCATCTGGATTTGCTAAGTCGCTGGAAACATCATTCCACCAATTAGCACTCGAACCCGCTCCAGTTAGAGTAGTAGCAGCTGTTGTAATATTCTCCCAAAAACCGTTATTAACACCCGAGGAAGGGCGATTGCCGGTACTCAACTTAGCTTTATTTGTGACCTCCTGCCAAATTGCAGATGATCCGCCAGGAATAGATCCTGCGTTCGGATCGGTCCCTTCGCTTTGCTCAAGCCAGTAGGTCGTATTTGTTAAATCTTGTGGGTCAGTAGAGGTCGTCCAATAACCAGTTCCTGTACCAACGGTTGCTGTAGCATTAGCCCAATAATTTGCGATCCTAGCATGAGTTGGAGTTGTCAGGGTTACAGCTGCAGTGACATCATCCCACCAATCTGTTGCAGTGGCAGGGTCAGATGTTGTATATTTTTGCAGGAGAGCATTTCCGACGTTGTTAGCATGACTGTTTACAGTTTGAAGGTCAGCGCCAAGGTTAGTCCATCCTACACCACCACCGCCCGTGGGGTCTGATGTATTGCCCGCACCAGATGTGTTTTGATAAATAGCGTTATCTCCAGCAATGTAAACGAGCTCGTTTGCAGGAATAGTACCACCAGGCCAAGAACCGTGATAGTTTACCTTGAATTGAAAATGATTATTAGCACTCTCTTTAACCACATTGTTTGCATTATTGTTTGCACCAGCTGTAAAAGCTGAAGAAATATTGTATTTAGGAGTGTAGTATGAAGCACCTGACTTAATCGTGTCACCAAGCGTAGTTCCAACCGGAAAAGTTGTATCTGACCAAGAAGAAATACCTCCTAGATTTCCTTGTGATTCATAAAATGTATTATTTCCGCTGTTATGAACAATGACACTTGCACCAACGGTTGGAGCATTACCTGTGGTGTGGTTCTGTACCGAAGACCAAAGATTAGAAGCTACTTTATATTCTGTACCGGTATTAACAATATCATTTAGCGCATACTTGACAGCCGGAGTAGCGGAGTGAGTTGCAATTCCCGCTAACGCACCCTGTGCGACATACACTTTGCTGGATGCAGCACTTTGGTGAAGGGCTCTTTGGTTTGCACTTGCAGAATTAGTGTTAGCGTAACTTAAAGTCGTAGTTGCTGAAGTGTAATCTGCAACCTGACTTAAAGCCTCGAAATACTTCTGGCTACCTGCATCATAAATAACAGTGCCTGCATTGTGATTGACCGACTTAACGTGTGTCAATGTACTATAATCGAGTACAGCCCTAAAAAATTCATTTCCAACTTTTGCAAAAGAAGGGTTACCCGAACCAATGGTGGCATCAAATCTGGTCACATCAGCACCTTGCGTATGGTTGTCAGTATTAGCCCAATATGCACCAGCTGAATAAAAGCTATTACTTGTACCATCCTCGACGACCCGATTGCCCAATTGAGCTGAGTTGGTAACATGAGAAGGCGTAGTCCCGGGATCAAAATGCTCATACAGATTACTTATCGCATGAGCTGCCAATGCACCCCCCGATCCAGAGTCTCTGAAATCGCCCTTTGCTTGATAGAATTTATTGTCTCCGCCTGAGTTGTGGATAACAGTTCCTGAAGCCCATGAATTAACGGATGCTGCTCCTGTGTGGTTTCCAACACTATTCCACTGACTGGAAGCTTTAAAGAAATCTTTTGCACCACCTTGCGTATCTTGAATGTAAGCGTCTTCAACCCAAAGTTTACCAAATCCATTAACACCTCCAACATTACTTGTGTCTAATGCAAATAATTGATCCGCCGCAGGGTTCGCGGCATTTGCGGGATCCCATTGAGATGTGGCTTGATAAAATTTCTGACTCGCTCCTGAACCTAGCTGAACATAGTCATTTGCTACCCAATTAGTGTCGTCACCTGAACCAGCATGTGCGATGGCAGTTCCGGTTCCACCGACCTTATTGACTTTGTCCCATTCCGCAGTTGTAGGTTTATAATAATTTGCCTGAGCGGTCGCGTCCCCTTGCTTGCCTACCACATACTTTTTTCCAGTAGCGTCGAAGGATGAATCATATACTGTGTTATCAATATCTTTACCCAGGTGAGCATCCGCTGAATAACCAGATCCACTCTTAAACTCATACATTCGGCCCTTAATCCTAATTTTATTAGGAATGTTGTTTGACCATTCTGCTGGAGTTGCAGTTGCGGTTGCAGCGATTCCGTTAGCTCCGGCAAATCGGTAGCCAATTCATCCCAATCTACGGTTGTTCCAACATCTCTGTCAACTACTGCACGAAAAAAATTGCCTGCAGAACCTTGTACTATATCGCCAGCAGCAATTGCGGCTCCTGCAATACCTTCTGGATCAAATTTTGTTGTTACCGTATTGTGAAACCCAGCATCACTGAAGTTACCCTTGTAGTCAGAATGTGAACTAAGTGTGGTTAAGAGTTTAAAATGCTCGACCCCTTCCTTCAGGGTATCCCCAGCATTTGTAGATGGTGCTGCTACATTCCAAGACCCCAACCCGGCTAGTGTAGTACCGGCTTTCATTTCATAAACAAAACCGTTTCTGTAAACTTTATCTCCTGCGACATGGTCCGTGCCAGCCCCAATTGCATATTTTGGTTCGCTCGCAACTCTTTTGTAAACCACATTATTAAAAGCAGCATAAATCTTCGAGTCAGCAGATGTAAGTGATTCTTCATTATCATCCTGTCTTAACCACGAAAGTTTTGGACCATCGGTTAAAGCAGCACCTGTCGTATATACT
>JAOHKZ010000020.1 GCA_028101545.1 Opitutales bacterium
CACCATAACTGATGACCTTGGTGGCACAACTATTCAAAATATTTCTCTTACTATCTCTGCGGTCGATGATGCACCATTTATCTTAAACCAACTACCCGATTTAAATATAACTGAAGATTCAAATGATCTTCAGATTCCAATCATTAATATTTTTTCTGATACTGATAACGATGATAATGATATATCTTTTATAGAGTCAAACTCTTCAGCACCTGATATCGCTCGAACGACTATAGTTGATAACTATCTAATAGTTTCTCTCCAACCAAATAAATACGGATATTCAACTATTACTTTAAAAGCCCAATCGGGCGGAAAAGAAATTCAAGACTCGTTTAGTGTTACCATTGAAGCAGTAAACGATGCACCAACAAATATCACCCTCTCAAATTCAAACATCTCTGAAAATCAACCCGTAGGTACTTCTATAGGGCAAATTAATGCTGATGATGTAGATTTTAATTCCTCCCTTTCTTTCAGTTTAGTGAACCCAACCGGTCTTTTTTCGCTTAGTTCAACTGGAATGCTTAGCACTAATTCACTTTTTGATTTCGAAACAAACTCCTCTAATTATTCGATTCTAGCAAGAGCGATAGATGAGCATGGATTATATGTCGAGTCTACTTTCTCCATAACTCTAGAAAATGTCCTTGAGGATTTCGATAATGATGGAATTGAAGACCACTATGATAGTGATGATGATAACGATGGATTTTCTGATAGTGCTGAAATAGCCTATGGTTCAGATCCTCGGAACAACCAATCTATTGCTAACATAGCTCCCCAGCACTTGGAAATCAATGCGAGTTCTATTCAGGAGAATCAAGCAGTCGGATCTCTGGTTTGCTCTATTCTCGGAATTGACTCAGATCAAAACTCTACTCTTACATACTCATTAGTGAATGGACAAGGTTCTGAACATAACAACCTTTTCTTTATCGATTTAAACCAAACATTAAGAACCAATACTATATTTGATTTCGAAACAAATTCGACAGTAATGTCCATCAGAATAAAAGTAAGTGATCAATTCAATGCGGTTTTAGAAAAATCGTTTGAAATTTCATTAACTGACATAGACGAAATAGCACCAGTTGTATCACTCCACGGAGAAAATGAAATATCTCTTTTTGTAGGTCAAACTTATGTTGAACAAGGTGCATCCTGGCTGGATAACTATGACGGAACGGGACAACTTGAACCAGACAACCAATTTGACCAGACTCAACCCGGTGATTATCAACTCTATTATCAATATACTGATAAAGCGGGAAATTTATCTAATATTGTAACCCGAGTTATTAAAGTACGCATCCCTAACATTCCAATTGTTCAAACATTAAGTTTTGAAAAACTTGACCAAATTAATTTTAGGTTCAGTGGAAAAGTAATAGGAAATGGAGGAGCACCAATTTTGGAAAAAGGAATTTTAATTAGTAAAAATTTCGACCTGAACACACCCATTCGTATTCCTGTTATCGGCAACACACCTATTGGTGATTTCTCTTCAACCGCCAAACTAAATTTTGACACTCAGTATTACTATTGTGCATATGCAAAAAACCGGATGGGTGAAAATAGAGGTTCAATTCAAAAAATAATTACAGAAAAAGAAGTTCTCAACTGGATCGAACAACTACAAAATGGTGAAAGTAGGTGGCTCAATTCTCCATGGTTTGGTGATTTTGCTCATTACGAACATGGTTGGATATACCATATTGACTTAGGTTGGCTATTTGCACATCCATCTGAAGATAATGATATATGGCTTTGGTCAAAAGAACATAGTTGGGTCTGGACTTCTCAAGGGGTGTATCCATACCTCTTCAAGCATTCATCAACTAATTGGCTTTATTTCCTGAAGAAAGAAAATGGACAAGCACGTTATTACGATTTCAATACTGAATCTGTTCACTAGATTTTGCCACAGCTTTAAAATTACAATTACAAATTTTCAAGGATTAAAATACATAAATTTTGGACTAGTAGGAGTAAAATTTCGAATTTGAAATTTTTTATTCCACATTTCATATCCATAACTCTTTACTCGTTGCTTATTCTAAAAGTGCATGGAAAAGAAGAAAATAATGATCTGTATTGGGTAAAAATTAAAGAAGAAAGTGGGGTATCCGTTTACAATGCGAAGATCGATGGAAAAATTGCAATTCGGGGTGTCGGCAAAATCAAAGGAAAACCTGCCCAACTCGTGTCCCTCATCGAAAATCCAGCAAAATGGGCAAATTGGATTGAGAACTTTAAATCAGGTAAGCTAGTCGCAAAGATAAATTCAAATAATAAAATTTTTTATCAATCTTTTAATTCCCCTTTTCCCGTGAGCGACCGAGATGTAGTTTACGAATCAAAAATATTTCGGGATAAACCCAAAATTATTCATATTGAAATGAAATCGATAGAGCATCCAGGTGCTCCTAAAACGATTGGTGTTCGCATAAACATTATTTTCACCCGATATTATATAGAAGCATTAAATGATAATACGATGCTGGTAAGATTTGAATCATTATCTCATCCTGGTGGTGCTATACCTGATTTCTTGCTAAATTGGGTAAGTGCGAGTTATCCCATTACTCTCTTTAAGAGTTTAAGGAGAGAATTAAGAAATATGTTATAACAATCACAACCTATAATTACCCTTTGAGGTAATTTTTTACTTCATTCTCGATCTAACTCATTCACTAGATTAGTCACCGAAAGTCGACATGAGCCTTATTCTCTGCTAAATTTTGTTCTACAATCTCGTTAAAAACTTCCTGACATTAAACTATTTTACGAAAGCTTGCATATTTTTAGTCTGCCTGCAAACATGTAGAAAAGATTGTAGTTTTAGACTAAATAAAACATCTTGTCACATGAGCGACTCAGAATATTTCACAATATAGATGCAAGAGAATAACTTAGCACTAATCGCCACCAAAAAAATTTACTTAGCATTACATGCTAAACACTCGTTAAACCAAAATCATGAAACTTAAAGTTACAACTTTTCTCTTTCTTTTTTCATCTTTTACTTCAATCGCTAAGTTGCCCAATGTCGTAATCATGTTCATGGACGATATGGGATATGCTGACATTGGTCCTTTTGGAGCAAAGAGCTATCCTACTCCAAACCTTGATCGCATGGCAAAAGAGGGTAGAAAATTTACCGATTTCTATGTCACCCAAGCAGTCTGCTCTGCATCCCGGGCCGGTTTGCTTACCGGGTGCTATAATGTACGCATTGGCATACTCGGTGCACTTGGCCCCAAGTCAAACATCGGAATCAATCCAAACGAAGTAACCATAGCAGAAATCTGCAAACAAAAAGGATATGCCACCGGATGTTTCGGAAAATGGCACCTGGGCCACCATAAAAAATTTCTGCCTATGCAACATGGCTTTGATGAATACTTTGGTCTTCCCTATTCCAATGATATGTGGCCCTATCACCCAGGAGTTTTACACTTACCCATGGAGGAAAGAGTTAAAAGATGGCCCCATTTACCTCTGATTGAGGGAAACAAGGTAATCAATTCCAAGGTTTCCGGAAAAGACCAGGAGCAACTCACCAAACAATATACTGAACGAGCAGTTTCCTTTATTGAAAAAAATAAAGATAAGCCATTTTTCGCCTATATTCCACATAGTATGGTTCATGTACCCCTTTATGTTTCCGAAAGATTTAAGGGTAAAAGTGGAGCCGGTTTATTCGGAGATGTAATGATGGAGGTGGACTGGTCCGTAGGAGAGATCATGAAAACTCTTCGCAAACATAAGCTGGAAAAAAACACCCTATTTCTTTTTACCTCAGATAATGGCCCCTGGCTTAATTACGGTGATCATGCAGGTTCAGCAGCACCACTACGCGAAGGAAAAGGTACGATGTTTGATGGAGGTTGCCGGGAACCCACCCTTGCCTGGTGGCCAGGAAAAATCCCAGCCAATTCAGTCTGTAAAGAACCAGCTATGACCATCGATCTTTTACCCACAATCACCAAAATGATCGGTGCTAAATTACCAGGTCATAAGATTGACGGTAAAAATATCCTTCCGCTGATGCTCCGCGATGATGCCAAATCTCCTCAAAAAGCTTATTTCTTTTACTACGGCAACCAACTGCAGGCAGTCAGACAGGGCAAATGGAAATTACACTTCCCTCATGGCTACCGAACTATGGCAGGTAAGCCCGGCGGTACCGGGGGGATCCCAACCAATTACACACAGGCCAAAATTAACTTGGCTCTTTTTGATTTAGAGAAAGATATCGGCGAAACAAAAGATTTGAAGAACGAGTTTCCTGATGTCGTCCAAAGCCTTTCTGAACTAGGCAAAAATTTTGAACAAAAATTAAAAAAAACCAAGCGGCCAGTAGGGAAAATATAAAATTATATTTTAAATATAATGGAATCGTTCCATATTAAAAATTTAATCCCAGTTCTAACTCTATTTTTTATTCTGGGCTGTGCACCGGACATGAATGAGGTTGTCCAAGAATGGAAAGATAAAGGATGGACTCAAGTGAAAACACATGGAGTAAAAAAAGATTTCCATAGGCATGGAACTTTAATGAGCGAACAAGCACAAGCGGTTGAAGCTTCGTGGATAGAAAATGGAAACAGAAAAACCAAGGTATACACCCAGGATTCACATCATTATTTGGCTTTACGCTTTTTCTGTAAAGACGGAGATGAATTTGTGATCGTTATGAGGAAAAGAAAATAAAAAAGGCGATGGATTTCTCCATCGCCTTTTAAAGTAAAACTTTTTGATATTATTGAGACAATGCTTCCTTGGTTGTCTTAATAATAACGGCAGCAATTTTATAAGGATCTCCGTTCGATGCTGGGCGACGATCTTCGAGACGGCCTTTCCATCCATCTTGAATCGTTCCGACAGGAATACGAATCGAAGCACCACGATCGGAAACTCCGTAACTAAACTTATCAATTGATTGAGTTTCGTGAGCACCTGTAAGACGCTGATTATTTTCCGCACCATAAACACTGATATGACGATCAATATTTTTTCCAAATTCTTCGCAAATCTGCTTGAAGAGTTCTTCGCCACCGGTGTCACGCATGGCACCATTTGAAAAGTTTGCGTGCATACCCGAACCATTCCAATCTCCTTTTACCGGTTTTGGATGAAGGTCAATAACTAAGTCGTAACTTTCAGCTGTGCGCTCCAGAAGGTAACGGGCAAGCCAAATTTGATCACCTGCAGATGCTGCACCCTTGGCAAAAATTTGGTATTCCCACTGGCCCATCATGACCTCAGCATTGATACCTTCAACATTAAGGCCAGCTTCTAGACATAGATGAAGATGCTCATCAACTAAGTCACGGCCTTTGGTATTATTTGCCCCGACGGATGTGTAGTATGGGCCTTGTGGTGCGGGATACCCATCTTTGGGGAATCCTAATGGTAAATTAGTTTCAGGATCGATCAAAGTATATTCCTGTTCAAATCCAAACCAAAAATCGTCATCGTCGTCGTCAATTAATGCACGACCATTGGATTCATGAGGAGTACCGTCTCCGTTAAGAACTTCACACATCACAAGCCATCCATCACCGCCAAAACGATCAGGATCTGGATAAACTGCGACTGGTTCTAAAAGACAATCGGAAGAGTCTCCAGTAGCTTGCTCTGTAGAAGAGCCATCAAAAGACCATTGCTTCGTGTCTTCAAGCTTTCCGCTGAAATCTTCGACGATTAACGTTTTACTGCGTAGGCTCTGCGTAGGCTGATAGCCGTCGAGCCAGATATATTCTAGTTTATGCTTACTCATAGATTTTAATAATAAGGGATGCCATTTAGGGGCTGTTAATCCTTAGTGAAAAGGAAAGGTACCTAAAGTAAATAGCAAAACGAATGCCAAAGAGAAATGCACGCTAAAAAAGTAAAATAATTTTACTGATTTAAAAAAAATCAATCAGTTCTTGGCAGGATTCTCGGGGCAATCAGCCAAAAGGCGTAATTCATCGCTTATGGAGCCAACCGTTTTTTTCCAAATTTTCTTTTCCTGCTCCATTTTAGAGAAAAGCTCATGGTCCAGAGTCGAGACTAACCATGCATCTTCTTCCAATTCATCTTCAAGCTGCCCAGGAGACCATCCGGAATGACCAACAAAACAGGCAATCTCAATAGAATTGTTTTCAGTCCGTAAAGCTTCAGCTTTTTCCAAATCAATTCCAAAATAAAGTTTAAAGGATGATGGCGACTCCAGCCATTCCCACGCTGCCACAATAAGTTTATCTTTCTCAACAGGCCCACCCTCAAAAACAGGAACTTGCGAAAAACTTTTATTCTGAAAAGAACTATCCAATTCACCAAGTGTCTGGCCAAGTGGCCGGTTTAAAATAACGCCCAAGCTTCCTTGTTCTTCCGAATGGGCAGAAATAAAAAGAATACTCTTAAAGAAATTGGGGTCTAACAGAGTGGGATGAGAAAGAAGTATACTACCTGATAAACAAGTTGAGCTTTTATATCTTTGCGTAAGATTCAAGGGTTAAAAGTGTTTATCAATTAACATCGATGCAATTATAAAAATTGCAAGCAGAAGATTGAAGAATCTTATTTTATTACTTCGGCGGTCTCCTCAGATTCTATTTTAGCCGAAGTCGCTACCGGATTTTCGGTTGATAGATCTTCATCAACCTGTCCGGGCACCTCCGGTGGTGCAGTCGCTTCCGCATCTCCCCACTGCTCTTCATACAGAGCTTTTAAATGAGTAAAAACTTCAACTATTGAGTTGTCTCCTTCAATTTCAAACAATTTAAGAATTAATTCCTTATTGTTTTTTAATTGTAGTCGCTTCCCCAGAGTTTCCATCCCCCTGTAACTATTAATAATTTCCCTTGCTTCTTCTTGCTTTGCAAGAATCCGCTTTGCTTCTCGATAAGTAATGCTCATAATATCTATTTAGATTGCTTCGAAGGTAAAACGTTCGAAGAGTTTTTAATCTCTTGTAATTTTTCAGATACAAGTCCCACGATATATCCTTAGAATCTATGTAAGCTTGGCTCGATTAAAAAATGTATTTTGTGAATAAGTTTTTTCTTTCGTCAACAACTCGGATCATTTAACGAAAGAACTACCTGTTGATTTTAGGTAAGTTAAGTTTTACAGAATCAAAATCATCTTTGATGATAGCCAAATGAAATATTTATTGAGATTCTTTTTTTACCTCTGCCTTATATTTTTTTCGTTCACCATTCAATTTTTACATGCAGAAGATGATTTGTATCTAAAGATTGCACCAAGTTGTGTGGAGATTCTTGTAAATGGACGTTTGGATGGTTCGGGAGTAATATGCGATAAAGAAGGATTGGTCCTAACCGCCTTTCATGTTGTAAAAAAAAGAAACAAAAAAATTGAGGCGTTGTCTAAATCGTTGGGACGGCTACCTTTGAAATTAATTGCAACAAATCGTAGTAGTGACCTTGCACTGTTCACATTACCACCAAAAAAGAAGGCTTACCCTGCTCTTTCTCTTGCTAAGAATATTCCCAAGGAAGGAACAGATGTATTTTTAATGGCATCTCCGATTTTTAGGCATCACCTTTTGCTCAAAGGAAGTATAGCCCGAAGGAGTGAAACATTCTCATGGTATGATGAATCCTTTAAAAACACTTTCCCGATTTCTGGAATTGCCGCCCCAGGCAGTTCGGGTGGTCCTTGGGTAAATGCAAAGGGTGAAATTTTTGCAATTCAAGTAGCCGGAGTCACCACAGATTTCGGGCACCAAGGAGTAAATTCGGCCGTTGGGGGAATGTCGTTAAAATCTTTTCTCGAAAAAAAAGAAAATGTTACTGTTCCCACTATACAAGCAGCAGTTGAAGAACTTTGGGGTCAATCCCCCCAACTTATCAAGAAAATACCCACTGGAGTGAGAGGGCTTTTATTCAGACAAGTTTATCCGCACGGGGTTTGTGCAAAAGCCGGAATAAAGGATGAGAATATTATGCTGCAAGCAGATGATCAAATTTTCGAAAGGGTTGAACCCTTTGTAAAATACATTAGGTCGAGAAAGATTGGAGAAGAAATTAAATTTTTAATCTGCAATTCAACTGGTAAGAATAAAAAAGTTGTTACCGTAAAACTAGCCGAATTAAAATAAACAAAAATTCGAGATAAAAGCCCGTAACAGGCATTTTTTTTAGAAAAGTTATCCGTTGTTCGGTCGAACAACTTCGACCACACTTTTTAAGGAAGTAAGAACTGGATTCACCTTGGCAAACTTTCTTCTAAAGCAGGTTTCGTTAACTACTAGCTTTATACGGTTACGCGTTCTTTCGAATGCAATACAACCTTTATCAATAACGACAAAGTCTCGACCTTCCGAAATATATAGTGCCCCCTGCCGAAATGGAACAATATCAGCCATGTTATACTTACAATCCTGTGTAAAATAAATAAAATGAACACCTGTTTTTATAAATGCAAGAGCTTCTTCCATTTTGGCATTTGTGAAATGAAAAACTTCCACTGGATGTCCATCAGCAGATAGATTACTTTGTTCAACTAAGAAATTAAGAGATTTAACAAAACCTAAATTTTCATTTCCCAGTACAACAATTTTAAAAGATTCCTCTTCATTGTTAGAATTCCACTCCCATCGTATAAATTTAACCAACCTGGTAATGTAAGTTGCTTGCACGCGGGCATTCCGTCGATCCTCCTCTGTGGATTTACTTTGTGCTTTTACATCCAAAAAACCAATATTCATGGAAATAACACCAAGCAAGACAAGCAATGTGCTTACTCGGGCTATTCGATTGAATATGGATTTAAATAAAGGCACGGAAAATTAGAATTTCTTTAAAAGGGTTAGCATGAAGGTTCTTTCAACTCGGGCAGGTTCAACATCAACTCCGGGATACATTGTTTCCACATGATAAGATTCAAGTAGATCACGACCAAATAAGCCAATTTCCCAATCCCCTTTCGTTTGCCAAACCACCCCAAGATCCAATCTTAAGTGAGAAGGAATTGTAATTGGGTTATAATCAGAAGGTATTTCCGTTTTACCGGAATAAAAAAGGTTTTGAATCAAAGTGACTTCGTCCGAATATTTGAAATGGGATGATAAACTGGCAGTATTTTCTGGAAAATCATATACTCGAGCACCTTCCACTTCTCCTCTTGCAAAAGAATAACCTCCCCTAATTCTCCAGAGATCTGAAACCCTGTAATCAATGGAAAGCTCGCCACCGAATGCTTTGGCATCTTTTGCTTCATAAGCATTAACCGAGGTCAAACTCGTAGCTCCCCGAACCGCATTTTGGGTATCGTAATAGTATGTGGACAGTTCAAAAAGCAAGTCTTCACTTGGACGCAAACGCCACCCCAATTCATAAGCGTCCATTTCTTCACGGTCTAAACTTGAGTCCCCTTCGTATGTCTTACTCTCCCATTTTGATGTGGTCGAATTCCAAGTCCAAAGTGGAGTTAAGTCAGTGTATCTCTCCCGTAACGAAGGCTGTCGGTGGGTCTTGGCGTAGCCTGCCCAAAAAATGTTCTGTTCATTTGCCATCCACGAAGCACGAACACCTGGTTGGAAACCAAAACCAGCCAAATCATTTTCCTCCACTTTGGCTCCAACGGAAATTAAAATCGTATCAGTCGAAGATATCGAATCCTGTATGTAGCCAGTAAATCTATTGAATTTAGTAAAGCTTTGATCGTAATCCAAAATGGGTCTTAAGGTTTCACCTGGAAATTGGAAGATATCTAAAATTTCTGATTTTACATCAAGGTCGGTATGCTGGGTGGCAACTCCATATGAAATCCTGTGCCTATCAGCTAATGGGAAGTTTGCATCAAAAGAAAGGTTATATTGGGTCTGCTCCCATTCATAACCCAGATGCCCCATGTAAATATCCGTGTGATCCAGAGACCCGGTCAAAGACCATTCCATATCAAAATCAGTAATACCATCTACTTTGGAAACGATATGTGCAGAGTCATTTGTCATTTCTCCGTAGCGCTCAATACGCCCCGCATTCATTCCAGATAAAAGCGAAATAGAGTTCAAGGCTGGATAATTAACAGTACCATTTGAATTAGCCCCCCAAGCAGCAGCGGGATAGCTAGACGCAGAAGGCAGATCATATGTTAATGATGGTTGCAGAAAAGCATTCAAACCCGCATTTAAAGCAGCTAGATCTGGAGACAAAGCAAGGACCCCACCTAGTTGCTGAGATACGGAAAGAGGTATTGGAGGTACGACAGACGGCAATATAGCGACCAAGTTATTAACGACTTGTTGATTAGATGCAGATAATAAGGAAAAGCCCGGATGTGCAGGAAGATTTCGAACGTCTGAAACAAATTTACTTGGATCATGAAGCAATCGATTTGATAAATCCAATACATGCTCTACTCGACGAGTGGCAAATCCACCAGCAATATAAAGATTTAGGTCTGAACCCAAGTTCTTATCGAATCGAAAGCCCGCTTTTCTTAAATACCCATCATCACGAGCAGGAAGACCCGAATCCAGTGTACCTTCAGCATATTCCTGATCACGAACCCAAAATCGATAATAGCTATCATCCGAAAGCTTTCCTCCGTGCACATAATCGCCCAAAAAAGTGCCATTATCCTGAATAGCCAATCGAACGGAATTACCCTGTGTATTGGCGGAGTGTTTGGTAACAAGGTTAAGTACGCCATTAACCGCATTCGTTCCCCATATGGAGGCACCCGGTCCACGAATCACCTCAATTCGGTCAATTACCGCTACAGGGTAATCATCAACTGAATAGTTGGCACTCCCCAACATGAGTTGCGATACTTCACGCCCTCCAATTTTACCTAAAAACTTCTGTGTCGAAAAACCACTAAAATTACGCATCGACGCAAAATTATCATAGGCAAGCCCGCGACTGACATGCATTCCAGGAACACCACGAAGAGCCTCAACCGAATTAAGGTAACCATTTAGAGTTATATCTTCGGGACGAATAACATGAACAGAGGCTGGATTTCGCCAATACTCTTGTTCATACCCAAGAACTCCCTTAATAGGAATTTGAGAAAGGTTTGATACATCAAGCTCAAGTAATCTTCTTAAATCAGCTTTTTCAAAAGGAGTTAGTCCATTCGAAGAATTTGATTCTGTGTAAACTTTACCCGATGTAACGCAAAGCGTCACAATTATTAAGGATAAGGAACGAAAGAAAGACATTAAATTTAACGGACTATTTCAACGACATTTCTCAATGTTGATATACTAGAACTTAACTTAGGAGAATTTCGCGAAAATGTCTTTTTATTTATAATCAATCGAATGCGATTCTTACTGTTGGTAAAACTAATATCACCATCGAATTCCACAACAAAATCTCTTCCATTTCCTATCATTAAACTTTTTGGTGAAAGCTTTTTGATATCGCTAACGATAAAATTAGACTCAGCTAAAAAGAAAATCACTTGGGGTTTTTGTGAAAGCTTCAGTTTAGCCTCACTGTTTAGTTTCTGTTTAAGGTGAATAATTTCCAGATCCCTTCCATCTATTTTCATATTGGACTGAGAAGCTAAAAATCTGAATGATTCAACAAATCCATTTTTGTCCTCACCCAACATTATAATTTTGGCAGATTCTGATTTACCAGGTAGGTCAGGCTGTTCCCAATTTGTAAATTTGATTAAGTGAGTCAGATAAGTTGCCTGAACCCTCGCAACTCTTCTTTTCTCATCCATTAAACTCGTGTTGGCATCAACAGGAATCATTCCAGAAAAAGCCACAAAGAAACCTAACAAAACGAATAATCGCCTTGAAGTAAGGTTTTTTCTGAATCTGGAATTAAAAAATAACACGGATAATTAAAATTTCTTGGTAATACTAAGTAGGAAGGTTCGCTCAACACGCCCAGGCTCGACATCTAGATCGTTGTACATATTTTCTGGATGATCAGGATCTAAGAGGTCACGACCAAAGAAACCGATTTCCCAGTTATCTTTGGTCTGCCAAACAAAACCCAAATCCAATCTTAAATAATCGTCTATTGGAATCGGGTTATATGCCGATGGAATAATTCTATCTCCAGTGTAGTAAAGGCTTTGGATAAAAGTTAGATTATCGCGAATCTTATAATGAGAGGACAAATTAGCCATTGAATCAGGAAAATCATCTTGCTTTACCCCGTCTTTTTTACCCTTTGAATAGGAATAACCTCCTTGTAAATGCCAGGAATTGGATGCTCGATAGTCAAAAGTTAACTCTCCTCCAGTAGTCTTAACATCACTTGTAGTGTAAACTGGCGGGCCAGAAAAAACCGCATCTTTTGTTGAATAATGGTAAAGAGATAGTTCAAGCAATAATTTATCAGAAGGCCTTGTGCGCCACCCCAACTCGAACGCATCCATTTTCTCATCATCGTGATCACTCGAACCAGAAAAAGATGTGTTGATCCATTCTTTACCTAGAGGGTTAGTAGCATTTTTATCAGCAGGACTCCATATTCTAGCGTAGGAAACTTCAGTATATTGTTCTACTAAAGAGGCCTGACGATTAGCTCTAGAATACGCCCCCCAAAAGATATTTTCATCATCCAATGAATATGAAATTCTAACTCCTGGTTGTATAGAAGATCCACTCAAATCACTGTCTTCAAATTTTGCACCAAATGAAAAGACAACTTGATCTGACAAATCAGTAGAATGCTGAATGAAACCGGCAATCCGCTCAAATTTAGTTGGGCTACCACCATATTCTAATATCGGAATGTCTGTTCTTAACGACTTATTTAAATCAAAAGTAGAAGCAAAAATAGAGGTATCAACAGTCGGAAATGCCCAGGGTGATGTAACCACTTCATTGACATCAAACGACATATGCCGGTAAGACGCACCAAAGGCCAAATGATTGAAATCACCAATGGGTTTATTGGCACGAAAATCCAAATCATATTCCCGGCGTTCCCAACTGTGCCCAATATGCCCAAGAGTTGTGTCGTAAATTTCAGCATATCCCGCAACTGACCATTCAAGTTCGTTTTCAGTTATTCCAGAAATCTTAGCCCGAAGGTGAGAACCGTCTTGTGGCATTTTCTCGTAGTGGTCAATGCGTGGAATACCTATCGGTTGGATTAAGCCATTTGCCGCCGGCCAAGTAGAATATTTTGATTGAGGAGGCACACCGGGCAAGGACAACGCGGTTGCAACAGATATTGGGATAAAAGGAAATTCATCATTAGATGCGATTGGCAACAAACCGCCCATTCCATCTGCAGGCAGGAAAGGATTAGGAAAAAGAGCGTAATTTGGATCAGTTGGATATAACAACCTTGATGACAAATCCATCGCATGATCAACTCTTCTGGTCGCAAATCCGCCGGCGAATGTAAAATCCATGTCAGAACCAAGTTCCTTATCAAATCGAAAGCCCGCTTTTCTGGCATAGCCGTCATCTCTTGCATCCATTCCAGAAATAAGTTTTCCCTCAGAGTATTCCTGATCACGAACCCAAACCCGATAGAAAGAGTCATCGCTAATTTGTCCACCATGAACATATTCTCCAAGAAAAGTACCATCATCTTCGATAATTAGCCTGACACTATCACCTTGAGTCTGAGCAGAATGCTTAGTTACGATATTTACAACTCCACTTACCGCATTAGTGCCCCAAATCGAAGCACCAGGCCCACGAATAATTTCGACTCGATCTAAAATAGAGAGAGGCACATCTTCGGTAGTCCAATTAATTGTTCCGCCCATTAACTGAAGAACTTCCCGCCCATCCACCATGGTAAGAAATTTCTCAGTGGCTGAACCACTAAAGTTACGCATGGTTACGAAATCATCGTACCCAACCCCACGAGTGGTATACATACCCGCAACATTTCGGAACGAATCAACAGTCAAAACATGACCATTCAGGCTAATATCTTCTGGACGTATAACATGAACAGAAGCTGGATTTTTCCAATGCTCCTGCTCGTATCCTAATACACCACGAACAGGAGTACGGGAAAGGTCAAGGAAGTCTAAATCTAAAAGTCTCCTTAGTTCAGCTTTTTCAAATGGCGATAACTCCGAAGAATTTGTTTCACCAACAGCTTGCCCGAATAGGGAATTCGCAAATACGCAAAATAATGCAAAAAAACTATGGGCAAGAGTTTTCAAAAAAAAGGGTAAAGAAACTCCATGCTGAATTCATGACACAAAATGCCAATACAAAAATTTACACTTTTAATAATAAAAATTGTGAGGGATAAAATTATCCTTCAACCACACCAATCATTGCCTGCAGAATAGCATTCCAAGTGGCAGGATTTTCCAAAGTGGAGTTTGGAAACATACAACCATCCCAACAGATGTGTTTAATTCCACGATCCTGAAAATCTTTCAACCAATACTGCGAACAACGGGTAATATCAAGTTTGCCATTTGGATCGTCAGCGGGACAGTGCTTGCCGGTTTTATCATGATCACCCGCTCCATGAACTTCCCCATCGTTTTGAGCAACGTGAAAATCAATTGTCCACGGACGAAGTTTATCTGTCATTTGCTCGTAAGCAGAATAAAATTCCTCCTCGGTATAGCCTTCCTGTAAAAGAGCATGCTCAGATGCGTTGTAACCCATTAAGTAAAGGTAGGTATGAGCTAAGTCTGCCTGAAAGCCTAGAGTTTCGGGCATCCCGACGCCTTCAAGTAAATCGAGCATGTCTTTCCAACTATGCATGCCAGCCCAGCAAATTTCACCCTCGGCCGCCAGACGCTCGCCATGATCAGCGGCAATTTTGGATGCCTTTGTAAATGTATCAACAATTCGGGCCGTTCCTTCACCAGGGTTTGCCTTCCATTGCTCCACTCCAAACTCGGCAGAATCAATACGAATGACCCCGCCCTTGCGGGCACCATGTTCATTAAAAACCTTGGCAATCCGACAAGCCATTTTAACCGCATCCAAAAACTTTTCCTGTTGTTCATCGGTGCCCATTGCTGAATCACCCACCGTACCAGGCCAAACTGGTGCGACCAAAGAACCAATATCAAAACCTTTGCTTACAATCTGATCGGCAATCCCCTTCAATTCATCATCACTTGCCTCAGGATTTGTGTGAGGAAGGAATAAGAAATAATCAATCCCGTCAAACTTCCTGCCGTTAATTTCTGCTGCAGCCGAAAAATCAAGCATTTTTTCTAAGCTTATTGGAGGTTCTTGACCTTCGTCATCGCCTTTACCAACAAGACCAGGCCACATTGCATTGTGAAGTTTTAAAGAGGATAAACTCATAATTATTTAGGGATTAGTGTTATAAAATTTATGATTTTTGGTACACGAGTATAGCTTGACTCAACTATTTTAAATTTCAAAAGATGAGCAACAATAAAAATTAATAGTTGTAAGTTTCTCCTATTGCGAAAACACTAATTTTAAACTACCGTAATTAAAACTTAACCTTAAAAATTATGAAATTAGCAAAATTATTACCACTGCTCATCTTAACAGTATTTTTTTTCTCACAGACACAAGCAGCGAAAAAGAATCTAAGTTCCGGAATGGAGGATCTCATCCAAGGGCCTCTACTTAACTCCAATGGTAGGGAAGTGTCCAAAGATGTACTCGCTGGAAAAACTATTGGCATTTACTTTTCAGCACATTGGTGCCCTCCCTGCAGAGGATTCACCCCTAAGCTTGTTGACTTTAGAAACTCAAACAAAAAAGACTTTGAGGTAGTGTTTGTGAGTTCAGACAGGAGTCCCAAAGCACATATGGATTACATGAAAGGATCGAATATGCAGTGGTATACCATGCCCCACGGATCAGATGCTGCAAAAGCTTTAAAAAAGAAATATGAAGTTCGCGGAATCCCCTCATTGGTTATTGTATCTGCCGACGGAAAAACGATAACTAAAAATGGAAGGGGCGATGTTACCTCAAATGCTAAAGGGGCAATAAAGAACTGGAAAAAGAACTCATAATCTCTTTCAACCCTTAAATCAACCTGTCCCTAGGGGCAGGTTTTTTTTAATGCAAAAAAACACTCCATCACTAAAGATTTCAGAAAAGGACAACCTTCTGGTTGCATTAAAAGATCTCATGCCCGGACAGCAAGTAATTACGGATAATGAATCGTTCAACTTAACTGAAAAAATTCCGGCTAAGCATAAATTTGCCGGCCAAAATTTCTCTGCCGGTGACTTGGCTTATATGTATGGCGTGCTCGTTGGAGAAGCAACCTGCCCGATCCAGGCAGGAGATCGAATCACCATCGAAAACCTGATTCATCGATCGGCAGAGTTTTCTGCAGGCAAAGGGAGTAAATCCTGGACTTCCCCATCAACTAAAAAGTGGAAAAACAAGACTTTTATGGGATATCATAGAAGTAATGGTTCGGTTGGAACCGCTAATTATTGGTTGGTTGTGCCCATGGTCTTTTGCGAAAATGGAAATATTGAAATCCTTAAAAGATCCATGACCAAGGCACTGGGCTTTAACAAAAGGTCACAGTATGAAAGTTTTGCCGAAGAGTTGGCCAAGGCCTACAAAAATGGAGATTCACCCGCTAATGTTCAACTACCCCAAGAGAATACCAACCGCCCCTCCCCTATTTTCCCTAACATTGATGGGGTAAAATTCCTGACCCATGGGTTGGGATGTGGCGAAACAAGAGGGGTATCCAATGAGCTTTGTGGATTATTAGCTGGATATGCCTGCAATCCAAATGTCGCAGGCATAACTGTCCTCAGCCTGGGGTGCCAACATGCACAGGTTTCCATTATGGAAGAAGAGATCTCCAAAAGATGTGCAAATTTCGACAAACCATTCTTGGTATTTGAACAGCAGAAGTATCCGTCCGAGCGGGAGATGCTGGAAAAAGCGATTCGGCAAACATTTGAAAATTTAGCTGAAATTAACAAAACCGGACGAACGCCTGCTCCCCTTTCAAAGTTATGTCTTGGTATGGAATGTGGTGCATCTGACGGGTTTTCCGGAATTTCTGCCAACCCTTGCATTGGACAAGTTGCCGACCTCACTGTTGGGTTGGGTGGACGAGTAATACTATCTGAGTTTCCTGAATTATGCGGAGTGGAGCAGGAAATTGTAAATCGATGCGAATCCAAGGAAATCGGTAATCGATTTATAGAAATTATGCGAAACTATGAAGAACGAGTCAAAGAAGCTGGTTCTGGATTTCATATGAACCCCTCTCCTGGAAATGTGAAAGATGGGCTTATCACAGATGCAATTAAATCAGCTGGGGCCGCTCGCAAGGGAGGCACTTCTCCTGTGGTTGATGTTTTTGACTATCCTGGCTGGGTAAAAAAAGACGGACTCTCGCTTCTGTGTACTGCTGGCAATGATGTTGAATCTACCACAGCAATGGCTGGTGCCGGAGCAAACTTAATCCTATTTTCCACTGGCTTGGGTACGCCTACGGGTAACCCTATTTCACCGGTTATTAAAATTGCAAGTAACTCCACCACTGCCCAATCTTTTATAGAGTACATCGACTTTGATACTGGTTCAATTATAGATGGAAGCGAAAGCGTGGAATCGCTGGGGGAAAAACTTCTCGATGAAGTCATTGCCTATGCATCCGGAATTAAAAAAACAAAAGCCGAGTTACAGGGTCGTGATGATTTCTTGCCATGGAAACGCGGTATGTCTTTATAGTTATCAATAAAAATGAATAAATTAGATGATAAAGTTGCCATCGTAACCGGAGGCGGAAAAGGGATTGGCCGGGCGATCTCACTCCGGTTTGCCAGTGAGGGAGCAAAAGTCGCCATTTGGGAAAAAGACCTTGATGCAGCAGTAGAAACCTCCAAGCAAATTAGTGAATCAGGGGGAATGGCTATCAGTATTGAATGTGAGATTTCGGATCAAAATTCCGTATCAAATGCCCTCAAAGAAACAATTGATGCATTGGGTAAGCCCACGCATTTAGTTAATAATGCAGGGATTGCTCATGTAGGAACAGCGACCACTACGACCGAAGAGGATTTTGACCGGGTAATGAATGTAAATACCAAAGGACTTTTTCTCTGCCTGCAAGCGGTGCTCCCAGTGCTGGTAGATAATGGAGGTGGAGTTATTCTCAATCTTGCCTCTATCGCGTCCCGACTAGGGGTTGCAGACCGTTTTGCTTACTCTGCCAGCAAGGGTGCCGCCCTTGCCATGACATTAAGTGTGGCTAAAGATTATGTGAATAAGAGTATTCGTTGTAACTGCCTCTGCCCGGGACGGGTACATACTCCTTTTGTGGATGGTTTTTTGGAAAAATATTATCCGGATGAAAATGAGCGATCCGAAAAATTTACTGAACTCTCGAAATATCAACCCATTGGACGAATGGGAGAACCTGAAGAAATTGCATCCCTTGCCACTTTTTTATGTTCCGATGAAGCATCCTTCATCACCGGGAGTGCCTATGATGTGGATGGTGGCACGATGACTTTACGATAACTTATTTTATTTATGAAATTAATCAGAAAAGGTGAACCCAGTGAAGAATCTCCCGGACTTTTACTTCCGGACGGAAGAGAAGTAGACATATCTTCTTTCGGGGAAGACTATGACGAAGTCTTTTTCGAAACCAACGGTCTTGAAAGACTTAGCGAATGGCTAAAGGAAAATGGTGAGGACTTGCCACCATTTCCAGAAAATGAAAGATATGGTTCCCCTATCGCCCGCCCTAGCAAGATTGTTTGTATCGGTCTAAATTATGACGATCATGCCCGGGAGTCAGGAATGGAAATACCGCCCGAACCCGTCATATTTTTTAAAGCCACCAGTTCTTTTTGTGGACCAAATGATAATCTAATTCTTCCTCGCGGAGGTGATAAAACCGATTGGGAAGTAGAACTTGCATTTGTTATCGGAAAACGAGCAGGCTATGTGGAGGAAAGCGAAGCCATGGATTATTTAGCCGGCTATGCACTGCACAATGATTATAGTGAAAGAGGCTTTCAGCTCGATAGAAGTGGACAATGGGTAAAAGGAAAAAGTTGTGACACTTTTGCTCCGTTCGGTCCTTGGTTGGTCACTCAGGATGAAATCATCGATCCAAATAACTTAAAAATGTGGCTAAAAGTAAATGGAGAAACCATGCAATCAAGCAACTCTTCCAACCTGCATTATAAAATTCCTTTCCTTCTCAGCTATGTAAGTCAGTTCATGACGCTATTACCCGGTGACATCATTTCAACGGGAACTCCTCCGGGTGTGGGCATGGGTATGGATCCACAGGTTTATTTAAAAGCAGGTGATTTGGTGGAGCTTGGAATTGATCAACTCGGGGAGTCAGCACAAAAAGTCGTTCCTTCAGTATGAACCTAAACCTTGAGGGCAAAGTCGCTCTCGTAACGGGAGGTGCGAAAGGAATTGGAGCGGCAATCTCCCGATCATTTGCTGAGGAAGGGGCAGTGGTTTCAATCGTAGACCGAAATCCAGATGTGGCTCAAGTTCTCGTTAATGAACTCGAACAGTCTAATAAAAAAGCTTTTTCAGTTCCGACTGAATTAACCGATATGAATGCCTGCAAGCAGGCTATTCAAGATACTATCGGAAAAGCGGGTCGACTCGATTTTTTGATTCATAATGCAGGGAGTAATGATGGTGTGGGCTTAGATGCTCAACCCGATAAATTCATGGAATCCCTCAATAAAAACCTCTCCCACATATTTGCCCTGACTCATTACTCGATAGATGAACTGATCAAAAACAAGGGGGCGATTATCAATATCGGGTCAAAGGTCGCTGAGACAGGACAAGGGGGCACCTCGGGTTATGCAGCGGCAAAAGGAGCAATGAATGCACTGACCCGTGAATGGGCAATTGATCTTGCCGACAAGGGTGTACGTGTAAACTCTGTTATTCCAGCTGAGGTCATAACTCCCATGTATCGCCGATGGTTGGACTCTTTAAAAAATCCAGAGGAAACTCTTCACTCAATTGAACAAAATATTCCACTTGGGAAACGAATGACGATGGACCAGGAAATTGCAGATGCAGTTGTTTTTCTCGCTTCTGACCGCTCCGCTCATACCACTGGGCAAATTTTCCACCCGGACGGGGGTTATGTTCATTTGGATCGGTCCTATGGAAAAGTAAAGTTGGACTAATCCCGATGAAAACCGATATCTGTATAATTGGGGGAGGCATTGTAGGCCTAGCTACCGCGTATCAATTATCACAAAATTTTCCTGACAAAAAAGTTGTTATCGTAGAAAAAGAAAATTCCCTGGCCAAGCATCAGACTGGCCATAACTCAGGAGTTTTACATTCCGGCATTTATTACAAACCCGGATCCCTCAAAGCGATCAATTGCAGAATGGGAAAGCTGGCAATGGAAGCCTTCTGTGAAGAACAGGAAATCGAGCATGAACTTTGCGGAAAAGTAATTGTCGCATTAAATAAAGAAGAAATACCAAGAATGGAAAAGATTTACCAGCGGGGACAGGAAAATGGGGTAAATTGTGAGATCATTCCACGCGAACGGTTGCTTGAGATTGAACCCCATGCTGCCGGTGTAAAAGCGATTCATGTTCCGGAATGTGGTATCGTAAATTACAAACAGGTGTGCCTACGTCTCGGCGAAATCATTCAGGAAAAGAAGGGTCAGCTATTACTGGGAGGAGGGGTTAAAAAAATTGAATCTTCAATCGATGAGATTGTGGTTCACACACCCTCTGATTCGATCCAGACCACTTACCTCATTAATTGTGCCGGACTGCACTCGGACCGAATTACCGAGCTTGGCGGTGAAAAATCTCCGGCAAAGATCATTCCTTTTAAAGGAGAATATTTCGAATTAACCGACGATTCAAAACACCTTTGTAAAAATCTTATTTATCCGGTACCCGATCCAGAATTCCCCTTTCTTGGAGTTCACTTTACCCGAATGATCGATAATTCGGTAGAATGCGGCCCAAACGCGGTGCTTGCCTTCGGAAGAGAAGCTTATGGAAAATTCGATCTTAATTTAAAAGATTTGCTTGAATCGATTTTTTACCCCGGATTTCAGAAAATGGCGATGAAGCATTGGAGAATGGGTTGGGGCGAGATGTGGCGTTCATACAACAAAGCAGCTTTTGTAAAAGCACTACAAAGATTGATCCCAGAAATTGAGGCAAAACACCTGCATTCAGTACCGGCGGGGATTCGTGCCCAGGCAGTCAGTCTAGACGGAGCCATGGTGGACGACTTCCTGATCCAGGAAAACAACCGGATCATCAATGTTTGCAACGCCCCTTCCCCAGCAGCGACTGCATCGCTTAATATTGGAGCAACTATTGCCAAGAATTTATCGAGTCGCTTTTAGAGAAATCCGACTAAAATTAATTTTAAAATTGGACAAGTCTTGAAAGTTCTTTCTGATCAAAGAACAATATTTCAAATTAACCAACCAACTTATTAATCCAAATGAAAAGAAATATAATACTTTCGATTATTTGCCTGTTACTAAGCTCAATTTCGCTACTGTCGAAGAAAACGATCGATCGGCCCAATATTCTCTTTGCCATTGCAGATGATTGGAGTTTTGGGCACGCCGGTGCCTACGGATGTAAGTGGATTAAAACACCTGCCTTTGATCGGGTTGCCCGAGAAGGAATCTTGTTCAATCGGGCATATACGCCAAACGCAAAATGTGCACCATCCCGGGCAATAATACTGACCGGAAGAAATTCCTGGCAATTGGAGGAGGCAGCTAACCACCAGAATATCTTCCCCGCTAAGTTTAAGGGTTGGATGGAAGTATTAACAGAGAATGGCTACTCAACAGGCTTTACCGGTAAAGGATGGGGTCCAGGAATTGCGAAAAATTCTCGGGGTATTGACCGTTTATTAACTGGAACAGTATATAACAGAGAAAAACTAATTCCACCTGGTAAAGGAATATCCAACAATGACTACACCGCCAATTTCATTTCTTTCCTCAAGCAAAGTCCCAGAGGCAAACCATGGGCATTTTGGTTTGGAACCACAGAACCGCACAGAGGATATGAAAATGGAATTGGACAAAGAATGGGTAAAAAACT
This sequence comes from Opitutales bacterium, assembly GCA_028101545.1. GTDB lineage: Bacteria > Verrucomicrobiota > Verrucomicrobiia > Opitutales > Seribacteraceae > Seribacter. Next base: position 21,997 of record JAOHKZ010000020.1, read on the forward strand.
TTCAGATATTGAAAGAGTGCCTAAATTTTGGCCGGATAATGAAATCGTGCGAAACGATATGCTCGACTATGCAATTGAAGTGGAACATTACGACAATCACCTAGGGCAAATTTTAGAAACCTTGGATAAAGTGAGAATGTTAGAAAATACCATTGTGATTGCCACATCTGATCATGGTATGCCTTTCCCGCGGTGCAAAGGACAGGCTTATGACTATTCCAACCACATACCCTTGGCTATTCGTTGGCCAAATGGAATTGAAGGCAACCGTAGAATTGTGGAAGATTATGTCAGTTTTGCGGACCTGGCACCTACCCTTCTTGAAACTGCCCGAATACCCGAAGAAGGATCAGGTATGCAACCCATTACAGGATCAAGCCTGTTTGACATTTTCTCATCCCCGAAATCCGGGCAAATCAATACCAAAAGAGACTTTGTCCTAGTTGGTAAGGAAAGACACGATGTGGGTCGTCCCAATAACCGTGGGTATCCGATTCGCGGGATCGTAAAAAAAGATTTTCTCTATATTCGAAATTTCGAAACCGATAGATGGCCGGGCGGAAATCCAGAAACAGGCTATTTAAATTGTGATGGTAGCCCGATTAAGAGTCTTCTTATTGATCAAAGACGAAAGGGGGAGACGAAATACTGGCGAATGAGCTTTGGTAAAAGAAAACAAACGGAACTATACGATTTAATTAATGATCCCGACTGCGTGGAGAACTTAGCCGGCAACCCTAAATTCTACAAAGTTGAGAAGAATTTAAGAGTACAACTTCAAATAGAACTCAAGAAACAAAAAGACCCAAGAATGTTTGATCGAGGGTTTCTTTTTGACAAATATCCATTCGTTGGGGATTGGAATAATTTTTACGAAAGATACATGAGTGGTAAGAAAACACCACACACCGGTTGGGTGAAGGGAAGTGATTATGAAAGGAAGCCACTCGATTAATCTATTTTTGAGATTCCATCTTTTTTCGATTGCACCGATCCTTATTAATAATCATTTCTCGAACCTTTATGAAATTAAAAATAGCACTCAGTCTAAGCTTAATGCCTATAACCATCATCATTGGTCAGGCAGATAAAACGAACGTAGATGCCCCGATACTGGATGAAATCGCAATCGAAGGTGCCAGTATACCGGAACTCGATCTTTCCAGGTCTTCGATATTAACCAGAGACCAAGTTGAGGACCGTCAAATTAACAACTTGGTGGATCTTTCAGGCTTATCTCCAAACCTTCACATCAACAACAACTCGATACAATCCTATGGTGACATCATCACCATGAGAGGTATCGCCAACACTCAACTATTCGGGCCCGCTGGCGTACAACTTTATGTAGATGGTATTCCCCAAGCTGACATTTCATCATACTCTTCGACTCTATATGATGTGGAAAGCATTGAAGTACTAAGAGGGCCACAAGGGCATAAATACGGAAAATCTGTAACTGGCGGTTCCATAAATATCAAAACCAAGGCTCCTTCCGATAAACAGGTCAATAGAATCACGGCTTCATACGGAACTTTTGATACCCAAAAATACAACCTAAATAGTAGTGGACCGCTCGACGGAGAAGGATTCTCTTACTCCGTTGCCCTACAAAGAGCCTTATCCGATGGTTATATAAATAATACTTCTGGTAATGCTGACACATCTAAAACTTGGCATGGTTCACTTCGATTTTTGTTAGACAGAGGAAAAGGCAAAAAGATCGGTTTTGGGGCCAACTTTGAAACTCATGAACTAGGAGTACAACCACTTGTTAAAAGAGATGGCGGGGATTTTTACGATCGTTCAACGGATTTTGATGAATCCACAGAGATCGATCGAAATCAGCAGTTCTTGACCTTAGAGTCTGAACTAGATGGGTATACTTTCTTTTCAATCACCAACCGTAACGATTGGAGTATGAACCCAAATCGTGTGGACTTGGACACAAGCACCGTCAATACAATGTTAAACCCAGCACAAACATCTATTATCTTGCAGGATCAAATTGAATGGTCACAGGAATTTAGAATTGAATCAGAACAAGGTTCAGAAGTCGACTGGGTACTCGGTGCCTTTTACTCCGATAGTGAAATTGATGGAGATGCGACAAGATCTTTCGGAGTTACAGAGACGACCGTTTATTATTTAGAATCAAAAAACATTGGTATTTTCGCCTCAGTTGCTAAAGATTTAACTGAAAACGATAACCTTTCACTTGGTCTGCGATATGACAATTTCGAAAAGAAAATTGATCGTATCAAAAATGGTTTCAATTTTCTTCCAGCCCCGACTCCATACACAGACTCGATTTCTCAAAAAAATAACTTCGATTCTTTTTCTCCCTCCTTAGATTGGGAAAGAAAAATTACAGAAGGATTAACTGGCAACATCCGTGCAACATATTCTGAAAAACCTGGAGGCTTTTCAGCTTACACGACTGATGCAAGTCAGATTTCATTCTCAGAGGAAGAAACTCTTTCGTATGAAATAGGCTTATTATTTACTCCTACTGAATCATGGGGTTTGAATTTAACTGCTTTCTTAAACGATATTAAGAACTACCAATTTGAGCTGCCCGTTACTGGATCAACTAATTACTATGTAGCCAATGCAGATGAAGTAACTGCCAAGGGAATTGAAGTTGAAGGCTATGTCAAGCCCTCCGAAAACTTTACCTTTTCTGTCGCTTATGGGCTTTGTAATTCTGAATACGACAAGTTTGATGGTTCTGGATTGGTCGGGAAACAAGTTTCTTTTATACCAGAACATACCCTTGCTCTTTCACTAAATTATCAGTTCGACAATGGCCTTTATGGTCAAGTCGGAACAAAAACTATAGGCGATACCCACTATTGGAATTATGATGGTTCCAATGCTACCGATAAGATCGACAGCTATACATTGCTTGATGCAAACATTGGATACGATTGGAAGGATTGGCAATTCAGCGTATTTGGCTTAAACCTCACAGATGAAGAATATTACACCTCATTGGTCAATAACCTTCCAGGCACTCCAGGTATAGCAGGTTCACCCCGTGTTGTTGGACTAAGCATTTCTAGGGAATTCTAAAATTAAATATAATATGAGCAGATTCACTTTATCTTTTCTGCTCTTCGCATTATCTAGCTTTGCCGAAAAGAAGACAAATTTTGTCTTCTTCTTGGTCGATGATATGGGGATGATGGATCTTGGTACTTATGGTTCCACTTTCCACGTAACCCCAAATATCGATAAGTTGGCAAAGACAGGAATGAAGTTCAATTACGGTTATGCTGCCTGCCCGGTTTGCTCCCCTACCCGGGCAAGCATCATGACGGGAAGGCATCCCGTGCGTGTAGACATAACCGACTGGATTCCCGGTTCGTCGAATAATAAAAAAAATAAACTCCTGCATCCCCAGGATCGTGACAATCTCGCCCTCAAAGAAGTAACGATTGCCGAGGAATTAAAAAGCCATGGTTATCAAACCTTCTTCGCTGGCAAGTGGCACTTGGGTAATGAGGGGCATTGGCCGACTGATCAGGGCTTTGATTTCAATATAGGCGGGCACCACCGGGGAGCTCCTCCCGGAGGTTACTACTCTCCTTGGGCAAACCCTGTTCTTAAATCAAAAAAGAAAGATGAATACCTGACGGAACGACTGACGGAAGAGTCGACACGCTTTCTTGAAAAACGGGATTCGGATAAACCCTTCCTGCTATATCTATCCTACTATAATATTCACACGCCGATTCAGGCTTATAAAAAACATATTGGTCATTACCAAAAAAAGGCTGAAAATTTTTCAGGTACAACACCCACTGAGCAAGAACATGCAGGTCAAACCCGCATGCGTCAGGATAATCCCGCCCTCGCTTCAATGGTGTCCGCAGTCGATGACAGCGTGGGAACTTTACTAGCCGAGTTGGACGAATTGGGATTATCGGACGACACGGTGGTCATCTTCTTTTCCGATAATGGTGGACTGAGTACCAAACCAAAAATGGGACCGGGGAGTAACTCTCCTCTTCGCGCTGGAAAGGGCTGGCTCTATGAAGGAGGAGTTCGCGAGCCCACAATTATTCGGGCACCAGGTATCACAAAAGCTGGAAGTGTATCCAACCAGCCTATTGTCTCGATGGATTTCTTTCCTACCATGCTCGAACTCGCCGGACTTCCTCTACGCCCCAAGCTTCACGCGGACGGCCGAAGCCTGCTTACCGAGCTGAAAGGTAATAAAGGGAAACCTCGGACTTTATACTGGCACTACCCACATTATCACGGATCAACCTGGAAACCGGGGGCATCTATTCGTGACGGGGACTGGAAACTGATCAAGTTCTATGATCAGGAAAAAGTGGAACTATATAATTTAAAGAAGGATCCTTCAGAGAAAAAAGATTTAGCGAAAAAGAATTCTGTAAAATCAAAAGATCTCGAGAACAAACTCATAGCTTGGCAAAAAAACATCAAAGCCAAACTTCCAAAACCGAATCCGGATTATAAAAACTGAGTTCAGGCACCAAGGAACTGAATAGCGGATCCGCAAAGAAAAATAATCAGTCCAGTTGCCGCATGCATGTAGTTTTCAAACTTCATAAAAAGTGAGAAACGGGAAATACCGTAATAAAAAAGCATTACGCAAAAAAGCATGGTTAGAATGGTGGTTCCACAAAAAGCAGAGACGACTAAGGCCGTAGAAAGAAATTCAACATCACCTCCCCCATAACTCATAAGCGGGATTAAGGGTTCACAGGGACCAAGAATAAAAAACAAAAATAGTGCAAATGGAGTACACCTAGAAAAACTTGAATTTCTTGGGACTACAACAGATGAGCTATCCTGAGCTATTCGTTTTGCTCGGCTTGCCCATTTGATTCCCCAAATAAAATAAACGGCACCAAGCAACAAAAGAAACCAACCCGCAAAATCCCCCCGAATAGATTGCACGGTTTCAATATTAAAGAAAGCAAAGCCCAAAAGGAAGACCAGCAATCCAACTAATACTGTCCCCAAGACATGGCTAACTCCACAAAAAGCAACATAACTTGCAGTTTTTGACCCACTCCAACCATTCGTTTTAGCCATGGCAACAAGGGGAAGGTAATGATCCGGGCCTAAAATGGTGTGGACAAAACCGATAGATGCAGCACTGCCCGCAATGACAATCGTTTCATTAATCATAATTGGAAAATAATTTTCTCTCTTTAATACCTACGAAAATCGGTGGGTTTACGTTCAATGTCTTTATAAAGAAGATTCCTGATTTCTTTCATTGCCCGTTTAAATTCATAAGGATCGCCCGCTAATACTTTAATCATCCAACCTGCCTTATGATGTAAAGAAGACGATCCCGTTAGAAGGTTTTCACTTTTCATCGATTGAATCCTATCACGACAAGGCAATTGCTCCCTCAGCTTCTTGGAAATCAGGTAAAAACAACCGTAGTAAGGAGTGGGGAAAGAGTTTTTCCATGGGAGTACAGATTCATTATCAGGCTCCAAGTTGAAAGACTCCAAAAGTACAAGTTGATTTTCTTTTCTGATTTTCAATTGATTGGAAAATCTTTGAAAAAGAAAAGATTCCCCATGGGCAATTCTTCCGGGAAGCATTTTCTCAACGAATAAAACCTCCGCATCTTCATCAACTTCAATTTCAGTTAGCTGCTCTAAATTGGTGGCTTTTTGTAAGATCAAAGCACCCGGATTAAATTCCAGAAAAGAACTTTCCCTAATCGCAAAATTTTGCTCCACCCGTGCGATTCCTGATCGCATAAAGTGGGCACGCGTAGCACCTGGGGTGGTTACCACCATGGAGGCTTCATCGGAGACTTCAATATCACAGACCATCCGATCACCCGCTAGCAGACCAGCGGTAGGACAGGAAAGATTGATCAATAAGGAAGATGTATCTTCATCAAAGTAAGGCTTACTTAAATGAACCGGTGGTGAAAAACGCTGACTCGAAAGATAGGAAACTCCATCACTGTTTAGTCGGCATCCTAATTTCACTCCGCCATCCAGGCTAAAATTATTCATCATAAAAAGAAGGGGGCAAGAGCTCCTAGAATAAAAACTCTTTGGTCAACCATTCCACTACCGCATCCAATCCTTTGTGAGTTTTTAAATCGGTGAAAAGAAAAGGCCTGCCTTCCCTCATTTTTTTCGAATCCCGATCCATCACTTCAAGATCAGCTCCCACCAAGGGAGCTAAATCGGTTTTATTTATGATTAAGAGATCGGAATGACGAATCGCAGGGCCTCCCTTCCTTGGGATTTTGTCCCCTTCCGCTACATCAATAACAAAAATGAACGCGTCCACTAATTCCGGTGAAAATGTGGCAGATAGATTATCACCGCCACTTTCGAGAAGGACCAATTTTGCATCCGGATGTCGTTCTTGTAACTGCTCAATCGCAACCGCATTCATGGTTGTGTCATCTCGGATGGCGGTATGGGGACAACCTCCTGTTTCCACTCCCATGATTCGATCTTCGGGTAGTGCTTGATTGCGTGCCAAAAACTGAGCATCTTCAACGGTGTAGATGTCATTTGTGATCGCGACCATGGAATATTTATCCCTGAGTACTTCACACAAGCGCAATGTGAGCATTGTTTTACCTGAACCAACTGGACCTCCGATGCCAACCCGAACCGGACGGCTAAATTCATTATTATTTGTTTTAGTCATGATATAAATAGCCTGGAAAATGCAAGTTCGTGACGGGCAGATGCGATGTCCAATATAGGATTAAAAAATCCTGCGTTACCCCGCTGAACATCGAGGGATTTTGAAAGTAAACCTTGAACTCTTTCTCGATCGATACACCGGTGAATTATTTTTTGGCAGGCAAGTTCACCCAGCCGTAGCAATTTGACGGAGGCGGAACAAAAGTTTGAAACTGCTTGGTATATCCATGCAATCATGGAAGAAATCAAGGGAGCTTTTTGTACATTTCTAAGAATAGCGGTTGCTGCAATTTGCTGGCATTGATCTCCACGATTTTTAAGCAATTGATTAAATTCTATAGAGACAGGGCACTTATAAATCTCAAGTATCATTCTGAGTAATTGTGCTCCCTGAGATTTTCCTGCATCGCGAATTTCACGCGTCAACTTCCATGCTGAAATTTCTTCATTAAGGTTTACTAATTCATTCAAATCGGCTTTCTCCACTGCCTCCACGCAATATCTTAGGTAAGGTAATTCCAGCGTTTCTAAACTGGGTAATATTTGTTGCATGAGAAATTCTTCTAAGTCCTTTGCGGAAGTGACTTGATTAAGTGCGACCATTTCTTCCAATCCATAAGAATGAGCATATCCTCCACTGGGAAAAAGCGTATCCGTTGTTTGGATCAAACCACCCAGCCATTCAAAATTCTTACTTTCAGACATCGATGCGTTCATCAGGTTATCGGTTTTTATTTTATTGATAATGGTAATTAAAACTCTACCACCTGTTAAAATATTTCAGTAACTTACCGCTCCCATGATGATGACCGGTCGCGGCAAGCACAGGTTGAAATACTTCCATACCTTCTTCGAAGGGAATTTGATTACGTTCAAGCATTAGCCGAACTGCATGATCGCCTTCGACCAATAAATAAGATTCTAAAAATTGTGCAGGGAAATGAAGATTGCCCACTTGCCAGGCTCGATGAGCGGCTTCCCTTTGATCAGGAAAGGGAATGCGAAAGACCACTTCCGGTTTTTGATCTATTACATAGTTCTTATCTCCCTTGGCATGGAAACAAATTCCATTACTAAGGGGCACAACCAAATCAAAACCGAAGTCCGTCCCGTCTTCGGCCTGCCCTCTCCATCTCCGCTTTGCAAGAACTCTCCTTTCAACATTTAATGATACAGTACGCTCGAACATTTCTGGGTTAATAGGATTGAGTTCCTTAATTATTTTCACCGTCAAAAAAGAAAATACCGTTGGGCTAATGGAACGACTTTTGCCGGTTCACAATATAATTCCTCGCCATCCGCTTTGACAATATAGGTTTCCGGGTCCACTTCTATCTTAGGTAGAGAATCATTTAGAATAAGATCTTTTTTCCCAATCTCTCGAGTATTACGAACAGGAACGAATTTCTTTTGCAGACCAAGATCCTTTAAAGATTCGTTTTCCATTGCTGCCTCGCTTACAAAGGTAATCGATGTCGATGTTTTTGCTTTACCAAAAGATCCAAACTGTGAACGGTAATGCATGGGTTGAGGGGTCGGAATGGATGCATTTGGATCGCCCATATTTGCATAAGCAATAAAACCACCCTTTAGGACAAGCTCGGGCTTAACCCCAAAAAATGCCGGTTTAAATAAGACTAAGTCTGCGATTTTACCCACGCTGATCGATCCGATCTCATCCGACATACCATGTACGATCGCCGGATTAATCGTATACTTTGATAAGTACCGCAGAACCCTGAAATTATCGGCTTGAGGATGGCGAGAGGATTCCAGTTTCCCAAATTGCCTCTTCATCTTATCAGCAGTCTGCCAAGTCCTGCATAGTACCTCACCGACTCGACCCATTGCCTGGCTATCGCTTGCCATTACTGAAAATGCTCCACGGTCATGAAGAATATCCTCCGCGGCTATGGTAGACGGTCTGATTCTGGACTCTGCAAAGGCAACATCTTCCGGGATTTTCGAATCCAAATGATGACAAACCATCAACATATCCAAATGCTCATCGATTGTATTAACAGTAAAAGGACGGGTTGGGTTTGTGGAAGATGGTAAGACATTGGGCTCGCCACAGACTTTAATTATATCAGGTGCATGCCCTCCTCCTGCCCCCTCTGTATGAAAAGTATGAATCGCCCTGCCCTTGAACGCTCCGACAGAATCTTCGACAAATCCCGCTTCGTTCAATGTGTCCGTATGAATGGCAACCTGCACATCCATCTCATCCGCAACTCCCAAGCATACATCAATGGTGGAGGGTGTGGTGCCCCAGTCCTCATGGAGTTTTAAGCCAATCGCACCCGCTCGCACCTGCTCGCGCAATGCTTCAGGGTTTGAGGAGTTTCCCTTACCCAAAAAACCAAGATTTACCGGAAATTCATCCGCAGCTTGTAGCATCTTACCAATATTCCATGCACCTGGTGTACAGGTTGTGGCATTGGTACCCGTAGCTGGCCCCGTCCCTCCACCGGTCATCGTGGTAACCCCACTTGCAAGTGCTTCCTCAATTTGTTGAGGACAAATAAAGTGAATATGAGAATCATATCCACCAGCAGTTAAAATCATGCCTTCCCCAGCAATGACTTCCGTCCCTGCACCGACGATCATTTGAGGGTCGATACCATTTTGAATGCACGGATTTCCTCCATGCCCCACACCTGCAATTCTTCCCTCTTTTATTCCCACATCTGCTTTGATCACCCCAATCAACGGATCCAGAATGGTGGCATTGGTGATGATTAAATCTAAACATTCGGCATCTAAAGCTAACGGGGACTGCCCCATACCATCGCGAATGACCTTGCCTCCTCCAAATTTAATTTCATTACCATAACCTCCATTTTCAGCGATCAAATCTTTCTCTACCTCGATAAACAATTCAGTGTCACCCAACCTGACTTGATCACCCACAGTTGGACCATACATCTCGGCGTATTGCCTACGAGTTAGTTGTAAGCTCATGATTCTAAAGCTCCATTGGTTAAATTATTAAGCCCGTACACCTCACGACTGCCCGCTAAGGCAACCAGTTCAACTTCTTTGGAATCACCTGGTTCAAACCGGGCGGCCGTGCCCGCCGGAACATTTAATCTAAAGCCACGGGCTACATTACGGTCAAAGTCGAGAGCCCGATTCACTTCGAAAAAATGCATATGACTGCCCACCTGAATGGGACGATCGCCCAGATTGCTCACCTTGATCGTAATGGTTTCAAGCTGTTCATTGAGGAGGATAACACCCCCTTCTTTACAAGTTATAATTTCTCCGGGCTTCATCTTATCGGGTGGTGAACGGTTACAAGTTTGGTTCCATCTGGAAAAGTAGCTTCCACTTGGACTTCATCAATCATCTCGGAAATTCCGTCCATCACTTCTTTCTTTTTTAAAATCGTAGATCCATAACTCATCAAATCGGCTACGCTCTTACCATCTCTTGCTCCTTCCATAACCTCGTAGGTTATAAGAGCAACGGATTCCGGGTAGTTTAACAGAACGCCCCTCTCTTTTCTTCGACGGGCCAGATCGGCTGCCACCACGATCATTAGTTTATCTTTTTCTCTGGGTGTAAGATGCATGACTATTTATACGCTTAGGTGTTTCTTAACCATTGATTCATCGAGTTCTGAAGTATTCCCTTTGGCAACGAAACGACCACGGTTCATCACCTGAAAGGAATGAGCAAATTTCCGTACAAAATCCACATATTGTTCCACAAGTAAAATCGTCATCCCCTGCTCTTCGACTAAGGATCGAATAATTTCTCCAATTTGGGTAATTACATTGGGTTGTATTCCTTCAGTGGGCTCATCGAGCACTAATAATTTGGGTTGCGTGACTAATGCTCGGGCAATCGCCAATTGTTGTTGCTGGCCGCCAGATAAATCTCCCCCTTTTCTTTTTCTCATTTGGTCCAAGACCGGAAAGGTGGTAAAAATATTTTCAGGAATAATTCGTTCACCTGTATTTGCTGCTTCCAAGCCGACTGAGAGGTTCTCCTCAACCGATAAGAGTGGAAAAATTTGCCGACCTTGCGGAACATATCCAATTCCTCGAACAGCACGCTCATAGGCCTCCATTTGAGTAATATCCGATCCTTCCATAAAAACCTTGCCCGCAGAGGATTTTTCCAAGCCCACCACATTCCGTAAAAAAGTGGTTTTCCCGACCCCGTTTCTTCCCATCACGCAGGAAATAGTTCCCTCTTCAACCTCAAGATCCAAACCACGCAGAACGCTTACCTCACCATATGCAAACTCCATATCGCTTACTTTTAGAAAAGCACTCATCTTCCTAAATAAGCCTCCATTACTTCCTCATTCGTTTCCATTTCCTCCAAGCTCCCTTCAGCCAAAACTCGGCCTTCGTTCAAGACTGTCACTTTCTGTCCAAGACGGCGGACAAAATCCATGTCATGCTCAATCACAACAAGGGTATGATCTTCGGCTAACTCCATGAGGAGATCCGCAGTTCGTTCGGTCTCAAGATCAGTAAGCCCAGCGGCTGGCTCATCGACGAGTAGAAGTTTTGGTTTGGATATAATCAGGGCGCTAATTGCCAACCACTGCCGTTGTCCATGACTCAAAGATTTTGCCGGTATATCACGGCATTCGGAAAGATTAACTTTTTCAAGGATTTCTAAAATCTGGTATTTTTCCTCTTCAGATTCCCTCTTTAAAAGATTATCTTGCCAATCTTGATTACCTGGCAGAGCGAGAAGTAAATTTTCATAAGTACTCAGGCTGTCAAAAACCGTAGGAGTTTGGAATTTTCGCCCGATTCCTCTTAATGCAATGTCGGACTCATCCATTTGTGTAATGTTTTTGCCGTCGTAATAGACCTTACCCGTTGACGGCGGTGTCTTACCACTGACTAGGTCGCAAAAAGTAGTTTTCCCAGCACCATTGGGTCCGATAATTACTCTTAGTTCACCATGCTTGATTCCGAAGTGGGGAATATCAACTGCTTTAAAACCATCAAAAGAAACTGATAGGTTTTCCACAAACAGAAGAAATTTCGAAGACCAGATATCCTTCTTAATCTTACTGGGTAAAAAATTACGATACTCTTTTAAAGCCGTATTTTCCTGTTCAGCCATAGAATTAGTGGACCCACTTTCAACTTCCGCACTCATACTTTTTCAATTGGATTGGAATTTGAATTATTTCCGAAACGGGCCTTGAAGCGGTCGACAACTTCAATCAAGCCGTTGGGTAGATACAAAACAACCAGAACAAAAGCTATCCCAAGAAAAATTGGCCAATAATCCGGACTCCATGAAAAGAATCCGTAATCATGTTCAGAAGTCAGGTAGTTATACAAAAGATTCACGGTCAGTGCACCTAGAATGGCTCCCCTTAGTGTTCCACGCCCTCCCACTGCAACCCATACCACAACGAGTACTGAACGGACCGCCTCCATATTGGATGGGGTTATAATTTTCATCTGTGGTATGTAAAGCATACCGGCCAATCCAGCTAAAGCGGCGGCAATACAGAATGCAAAAATTTTATACTGATGGGGCTTATATCCAAAGAAATTTAAAGTCGACTCGTCATCACGAATCGCGATCAATACTCGCCCAAGACGGGAATTAACAATCCACTTGCAAAGAAAAAAGGATCCAAACAGACAAGCCAAAGTAAGAAAGTATAAGGATAATTGTACATTGGGTTCAGATAGGGAAAAACCGACCTCCGCCATTGAATAATCCAACTGATCAAGTTTACCATCCGCATTTAGATCCTGCCCCATGTCACCATCATGGGATTCAATCCATTTGTCCTTTGCATCTTCAGGATGAAAAGTGGTTAGGGATTCAGCTGGTGCGATAACATCAAAGCGGGTCAGTCCATTAGTGCCGCATAACTTGACATCATTTCGGCAAAAAACCAGCCAACCCGCCACTGCAATCGCTTGTGAGAGGATCGCAAAGTAAACACCGCGCACCCGACTACGAAAAACAAAATACCCCAGAACAAAGGAACAAATTGCGGGAATCAAAAGCCCAAGAAGAATGGTCAGAGGAAGATTCCAAAAGGGCTTCCAGAAAAAAGGAACCAAGGCATCGCCCGATGATTCCCCAACATCGTAGGGGTAGACCACGAATAAACATGCTGGAAGTTTCCATCCATTCGCATCAATGATACCCTCTGGGCCACCATGGTGAGCCAAATGCATACCCATTGCATAAGCCCCTAGGCAAAAGAAAGTGCACTGACAAAGACTAAGAATCCCGACATAACCCCATAATAAATCAAGACCCAAGGCCAAAATGGCAAAGGTCATATAACGGCCTATCATATTGATTTGTCCAATGCTTAATACATCAATAGAATATAAAAATGGAAGGATAACAAAGCCCAGAATTACAAGTACAACTAGGGATTTCTTAGACTCAACCATTTGTTGTGCGACAGGTTTCATTTCTTATCAGCAAGCCGACCCTTCGGTGCGAAAAGACCTGAAGGTCGAAATTGAATAAAAGCGACGATAAATACGAGTAGGAGCACTTTTCCCCATACCGGACCAACCACGAAATCCCCAAACTCCATGGGTTCGATCGCCTTTGAAAGAACGCCAATTCCCAAGCCTGAGAATAGAACCCCCGCCAATTCCCCCACCCCTCCAGTCACAACAACCAAAAAGGAATCGACAATAAAATTAGTTTGCCCCATGTCCGGTGTTACCCCACCGATGATGGTCCATCCATAACCTGCAACTCCTGCAATTCCTGAGCCCAAAGCAAAGGTAAACCGGTCAACATTTCGAGTGCGCACTCCCAGGCTTCTCGCCATATCCCTATTTTGCATAGTTGCCCGAATTAACATACCCTGACGTGTTCTGCGCAGAATAAAATAAACAAAACTTACGGCAGCTACGCACAATCCAATTAGATAAAGTCGGGCGTAGGGCAATACAATATCCTGTGCAATTTCATAACCCCCACGAGCCCATGTTGGTGAATTCACTCCAATATTATCACCATACCTAATGCGAATTAACTGAATGAGAAGAAGCCCCACTCCCCATGTGGCAAGAAGCGATTCAAGTGGGCGATTATAAAGGTGCCGAACAACCACTCCCTCCATAACTAATCCAACTAAAGCGGAAACCAAAAAAGCCAAAGGTAAAGCGGCAAAATAATAAGAATCAATAGGAGTATCAGGAGTATGCCCAAAATACATCTGCACTTCATAGGTAACATATGCTCCAATCATCATAAGCTCGCCGTGGGCCATATTTATGACTCCCATTAATCCAAAAGTTATTGCGAGACCAAGAGCCATGAGAATCAGAACACTCCCATAAGAAAAACCCCGAAATAAATTTCCTGCTAACTCAACTGAATCTTTGTGACCTTGCAGGACTCCTTTGACCTTTGTAATTTCACTATCGAACTTTCTTTTTACTCCTGCAGTGATCTCACCATCTGCATACAATTCATTTAGTTCATTTTGAAAATTCTTAATTCTGGCGTTTGCCCGTAAGCTGTTCAACTCACCGAGTTCCTGTAACGCATTGATACGATCACTGAGAGAGCTTTCACCTTCTAATTTGCCTGAAAAACGAATTAAGGAAATACTTTCCTTTGATAGCCATCTAATTTTTTCATCAACGGAAGGATCATCAATAATTTCTTTCAGAAAAGGAACCGCTTCAGGTAAAAAAGGGGGATCGCCGCATTTTTTTATTCCAGAAATACGCACGTCCTTGTCTTTTGAAAACAACCTAAGTAAAAATTTAGACGAGTTTACAAGTGTTCTTATTTTACGCCCCGGACTAATATCCTCTAAATCTAAAAGGTCAGGTTTTGCCTGTTTTCCATTCACTATAAAAGGCTTTCCGTTTATAGGCTCAAATAAGGGAGCAAATTCATTAAAATCATCGTCCATGACAGTTTCCTCATTCACTACAATTCTGACTTTGCCTGATTCGTCGGGCCAATTATAAACACTACCCTGGCGATATAATTCAAAAAACCTTTCTAACTGAGGATCTCCGGATTTAGCCAAGGAGGTAATTACATTTGCTCTTACTTCGTCATCATCAACCGCAAGCGATTTTAACAAGCTCAGCAGTTCACTCTCATTGATCTGTTGTTCACTGGCCTGCCCAAATAGATTACTAAAGCAAGCAAAGATGAGGAAAACGAATGGAATAACTGAATGGAATCGATTCAAAATAATATTTAAACACAAAAGAAAGCGGACTCGGATCTCTCACCGAGCCCGCTGTTTGTTTAGTTTATAAAAGATAAATTTTACAGAGATCCGTCACCATTTGGTCCACCGGTAGGTTTAGGATAATTTCCATCGGGCCAAAGGTAAGAACTGTAAGAATCGGGAGAAACTAAGCCGTCACTTGAATAAACGATCTTAAACATTCCGTTTTTAAGAATTTCTCCCACATAAACTGGTTTAAGCGTGTGTTGGTTGGTTGGATGCATTGACTTCTTTCCGCCAGGTGCATCAAACTCTAAGCCGTAAACTGCTTTTCTAACTTTATCCACATCAAAGGAACCGCATTTCTCCACAGCTTTCTTCCAAACATAAACTCCGAAATACGCGGCTTCAATGGGATCACAAGTTACACGTTTTGCTCCGCCTGGTAAGCCAGCTTTAACACAATACTTCTTAAAGCTTTTAACGAAAGCGGCGTTTTCAGGAGTTTTGACGCTTTGAAAATAATTCCAGGCTGCTAAGTGCCCAACAAGCGGGGGAACATCCATCGCACGAAGCTCGTCTTCAGAAACCGAGAATGCCATGATTGGACAATCGTCGGAAGTCAAACCTTGGTTAGCAAATTCTTTGTAAAAGGGAACATTACTGTCTCCATTTATGGTTGATAGAATACAGGCATCACCGGTTGCGGCAAATTCCTTAACTTTAGCGACAATAGTTTGGTAGTCCTGATGATGGAAAGGTGTATATTCCTCCATCACATTCTCATCAGGGACACCCTGAGCTTTTAAATATGCTTTTAGAACTTTATTGGCAGTTCTAGGGAAGACATAATCAGTACCTAATAAATAGAATTTTTTACATCCCATCTCCTCTGCCATGTATTTGGCCGCAGGAACCAATTGTTGATTAGGTGATGCAGCGGTGTAGAATACATTCAATGATTGCTCTTCACCCTCATATTGAACGGGGTAAAAAAGTAAGGCATTGTTTTCCTCAAAAACAGGCAGGCAGGATTTACGGCTAACGGAAGTCCAGCAACCAAAGGTAACCGCTACTTTATCTTCAGTAATCAACTGTTTTGCTTTTTCCGCGAAGAGTGGCCAATCGGAAGCAGGATCTACCACAACCGCCTCGACCTGCTCACCCAAAACTCCTCCAGACTCATTAATCTCTTCTACTGCCATCATGACCACATCACGCAGTGAAGTCTCAGAAATGGCCATTGTACCGCTTAAGGAGTGTAGAACTCCAATTTTAACAGCATGCAAGCCTGACATTGACAAAGTCAAACCAAGTAAAGCCGTAAGGGCTAATTTAAACTTATTACTTTTCATTATATACATATTTTAGATTTAGATTTATTAGGTATCCCAAGAAAAAATCTTAACTTAGGGTTTGGCAAAGTATAATCCATTTATTGTGCCAAATTTTTCATAAACAAAAAAAAGACAAATTAAATATATATTAATTCACAATATTCATATTTTAAATTTATTTTAATCATAATATAAAATGTTAGATAAAATAAAAAAGGTGGGCGGTTAAAAACCGCCCACCTGTAAACAAACGAACTAGACTGAAAGACTAGAAAGTGTAGATAAACTCAACAGCAAATAGATCATTAGGATCTTTATTACCAGTAACATCATCTTCATAAATGCTGTATTCAATTAAACCGGAAAGGTTGTCTGTAAATACATAACTTGGAGAGATAGTTATTTTAGAAAATTCATTAGCAAGTGTTGCCGAGTTGTAGGCAGTGCTAATCTCTTCCTCAGAATACCGGAGGGTGAGTCCAATCTTATCTGTTAAAGCATAATTACCCATGACTAGAAATCCATCGACATCAGCGGTAGCAGATGAATGAGAATCTGCTTGTGCAACTTCTGCTGCAAGTAGCAACTTCCCTAATTGATAACTAACCCAGAAAGTAGATTTGTCATATGGCGAGTCCGCATCGGTAAAATCACTCCAAATGGCTTTTGCAGTAAAGTTTTCAATGCCCGTGTAAGCGAGGGCAACTTCATAACCAGCACTATTCTCTAGACTCGTCCATAAACCAATACTGTAAGCGTCTGTTCCATAGTCGAAAGATATACCATAGTCATAGGCATCATAGATATTTTGAACTGCACTTCCGCCTGCATCATAAGCATAACTAAATTGATACATATTTGTAGGATCGTAAGCCTCGAACCCCATGTAACTGAGCATTTTACCACCGGTTACGCTCATGCCATTACCGAGGTCATAAGTTATAATTGCTTCCTCCAAAGCAGAGTCTTTACCTTTACCATCTGTATTAGCATAAAAATCAAAGTCCACAGATGCAGAGACTGGTCCAGCAGCATAGTCAAACATGAACTCGACTTGTCCCACATCTCCAGTTTGTGAACCGGTTCCAGTATCTTGATAGAATAGATCAATAAATCCTGACATTTCGATACCGCTACCAGTAGGACCGATTTCGATCGCACTCATATTGGATACGGCAAGCATACTCGCCAATGATAATAATTTAAGTTT
>JAOHKZ010000021.1 GCA_028101545.1 Opitutales bacterium
TGATAGGATGAGTTATTATTTTGACTACCGTCCAAATTAGGCATTCCCAAAATCCGACCGGATGGTGAACGAAATTTAGGCGCATAATATTCGTCTATTCTTTCATCAATTGATTGTATATTCTTCTTGGTATTATCAGAACCTGCATTCATTATTGTGGGTTTAAGAAAAATAAGCAGTTCAGTTGGAGTATACTTGATTGTTTTAGGACGAAAAAACTTTTCCCCAAAATAAGGTATATCACTCAAAAGGTTATATTTTGATTCGGTAGAATCAACTTGAACCTCCTGCAGTCCTCCCAAAACAATAATCTCTTCATTCCTAATGGTTACAAATGACTTAGCTTCTCTTATCTTTTTAGCAGGTAAAGATTGCCCTTGGTAAGTGTTGCTTTGTGTTTCATCAAATTTTTCTGCCTTTACTTCTACTTCCATAAAGATAGAGCCTTTCGAGATTATTGTCCCGTTTTCGTCAATTAAGGGTAAGCCGATTTTTGGTTTTTTAATTTCAAGGGAGGTTTTGGCAGTTATTTTCTCTGCATTTCCTGTGCTACTTGTCCCATCAGTTGAAGTGTTTCCATAATAAGTGGGAATGACAATATTTCTTTCATCTTCTATTAATATGTGAACTTCTGGGGCATTATGAGAAACCATTAGTGATGGAGTCGAAAAAATCCTCACATCATTTCGCTCAGAAGAAAGAGCAAAGATTTGATCCCACCGAACCCCGGTCAATTCCCAGTCTTCCATTTGAAATGGAACGCTAGAATTTAACCCTGGGATGCCTAAAACTCCTTGAAAAGTATTACGAGCAAGATTTGATTGAACACTAACTGTAGAATCATCTGCTGTACCAAGCAGCCCATCTGCACCAGGGTTGACCTCTTGTCGGGAAGCCGAAGTAGGCTCACCAAACAATGAATCATTCCTAGCCCCTCTCGCGATGCTTGACCACTCTAAATTACTAAACAAAGCATCTATCCCCCGTTGATTTTGCTCAGTCAAATCAACCATTACAAAAATGGTATCAATACGAGCAAGTGGAAGGGGTTGATCCAAGGATTCAATCATTCTTCCAATTTCTTCGATATCAGCTTTTGTTCCATAAACCAAAATTGCATTACTTCGCTCATCGGCAGAAATGGTTATAAAATCGCTAAATTCATGGGAACCATCTCCCCCATCGCTAGAATTCCCAGCAGTATTTGGTTGATTTGACGTTGGAGTAACTTTTCCACCTGGAGCAGCACTTTGTGGTGGAGTATTGGCTTTATTTGCAGTCGACCGTATGTTCTTTCCTCCCTGCACCTGTTGCTTAATCCTTTGTTGGTTTTTAATTACTTCATCTAGAATGGACTGAATATCTTTGGATTCAGCATGCTGAAGTTTAAACAATTTACTGGTAGTCTTCATTTTAACCGGTGCATCAAGCGTTTCCAAAATAAATTTAATAGTCTCTAAATTTTCTTTTCTCGTAACCACAATTAGTTTTCCTGTTCTCTCGTCTGATTCAACTTGAGTGGTTCCACCTAGGAATGATTTAAAACTTCCTTCAATCATTGTCTTTAATTTACCTTCCAACTCACGAGCCCCTGCATGCAAAGTATCATGAATGTAAAAATCTGTCCCAAGATCCTCTTTGCTGATTGGGCGATCAATCGAAAGTAATAATTTTTCCATCCTCTGCAGGTTAAGCAGAGAATCTGTTGCCAATATACTATTTGCTTTCTCAAAGACTAATAAAGTACCAACATTTGGAGTAGAAAAAGGATTTAATTGTTCACGCACCTCAACTGCAGGTGCGTACTCCAAACGAAACATCTTCACATATATTCTTTGGCTTGGTTTTATTAAAGAAGCTGGGCCATCCAACCAAATGGGAACATGTACATTCATTCCAGCAGCTGGTACCGCCTTGTAAAATCGATCGTCGATCTTGGTTACCCCTACACCATTCATCGCAAGCAAACTATCCAATGCAAGCAAAGTCTCCCTTTTTGTAAGAACGCTAAAACTGTCAAAATTAACTTTAATCTGAGGTAGATTTTGAGGCCTCAAAATATATTTCCCGGTAAGTAACTGAATCATTTCCAAAATCATATTTGTGTCCTGATCACGCAGACGAAGTCTTTCCAAGGGTTCATCCAAACCATCGACCATGGAGAGTTCTACCGGATCTGATAATACACCCATACCAAAACCTAAGTCATCAAAGTCCGAGCCCACTTCGGGGACAAGTTGCTCATCAGCAGAAGGACTGGGTAAACCAGGAATTTCACCCACTGGGACCTGACTTAATAAATGGACTTGAAATCCAATAAAAAACAAAGCCGAGAGCAGGCTTGTATTGAGATTTCGAAAATATGGAATGGGTATCATAATAAATAGTTTCAAGTTTTATTGATTCACGAACTCAACTGAACTGACTTCAAAAGTTGCATCATAAGTTGTCGGATCATAAGGGCGGGACTTAGGAGGATAATTAGGTTCGATCTTCACCTCGCTTAAAAACATGTAGGGACTTTCCTGACGAATTAGATCCGCAAATTCATTCACATTTTCATAGGTCGCCCGATCGAACTTTATTCTGACCTTATGCTGCGAATACCTTTCCCTCTCATCAGTTTCCAATTCCCGATAATCACGCTGGGGGAAAACCTTATCGGCTAGAGAAGAAGCACGGTTACTTAAATTCTTTTTATCATAACTCTTGTTAGCCTGCTCCAACTTCTGAGCCTCTAAGGCTCGGTCAATCGTAGGTTTTAAATTAATTATTGTTTCATGACCCATAATCTGTTGCTCCGTTAGATCCCATTCCTGGTAAATAGAAACGCCGGCTTGAAAAAACTTGAAGAAAGAAACCAGAACAACAACCCATAAAGAAATAAGCAGCAGAGTCTGCTCACGATCATTAAGTTTAAAAAACAGTTTCTTAAATGCACTCATCCTTTGTCATAAACTTTTATTGGTTGAATAAGTTTTGGTAAAAATGCCGATTTGGAAGGATCTTCCTCAATTAACTCAAACTCTATGTCAAATGTAGTCTTTCCGCCACCACTTTTAATTTCTCGTTTTTCTTCCCCTGACCGTCCTATTCTAATATTACCAACCTTATTTTTCTCCAAGCTCTCTATAAAGGTATTAATCGCCTCAATCGTCTTTCCTTCTCCTTCCAACCTCACTTCATTTCTACTTTCAAAATGAGCCATAGAAAACCAAAGATTGGGATTATCTCCTGAACCGCCACGATGAACAGCGACCCGGATTAAAGCACCAAAAGGATCAATCCCGCCAAGTTTATTTTGGCGGAGCTTTTCAAGTAATTTCTGAGATTCTATAACCAAGGGCACTTCCTCAGCCATTCTCTGACTCAAAATTTTACGATCCTCGAGCTTCACTCCCATGATTTTGATCCCTGCAAAAGCCAAAAGCATAGCAACCATTCCTATGCTCCAAACTAAAATACCCTTCCAACGTGCCCTGGCTTGATTCCGCCTTTTTTGCTCAAACTCCTTAAAATCACGCTGTCGTAAATCACTAGACCATAATTCATCGGCGGCCAATAGAACTTCCTGGTCTAATGATAACCCCGATTCCTTTCCATCTAAGCATTCATGTTCAAATCTGAAAAACCCATCCTTGGTCCTCTCCACATCTCGGGCGACTAAGATATCCTTGGCAATTTGATAATTTTCCAAATCAAACAGGGATAGAAGTTTACCTCTAGCATCTTCAATAGATTCGTCTCCCTCATCCTCATCCAAGGGAATTGAGTAAAGTAAATCAGGAACAGATGAATCTGCCTGAAATGATGCAGCTGTTAAAGTATCTTCAAAAAGCAAAAATGCAATGGTAGGCTCAGAATACTCCACCCCAAGCAATGAAATGAATGATGGAAAAACGCGACGAAAGATTTCAAGATTCTGCCAACCCATCTGCCGAAGTTTCGCCAAGGGTGTAGCAAAAATAAAGATCTTCCTCAGTTCTTCATCTATTTGGTACCCCCATGCTAATTGCTCAATTGGGTAAGGAGAGAGCCCTCCTTCATTTAAAACAAATTCAGCAAAATCTTGGTATTTATCAGCCTTTAAAGAAACCGGCAGTGAAATTGAATCACAAAAAAAGTGCTCACCAGGAATTCGAAGGGTGATTTCTCTAAGTTCTCCAATAGGTAACTCGGGTGATTTTTCAAGGGTATCCGCCATAGAAATGGTCCTAAAAGAGTAGCACTAAAAACATCTTCAGTCGACCAAATTCTCGTTTTCTCGGATTGATAGAATTCTAAATGGATATCGTATCTTTGTATTTTGCTTACTTCTTGGTTTTTGAACTTTTCCCTTTCCAGCTTTTGGAGGAACCTGCATGGCGTTTCCACTTCCAAGAATTGCGTGTAATTGAAAATTTGCTTTTCCTTTACTCACTGTGATAAGAACCCGAAAAACAGTAGCAGTTGTACTTGTGCTTATAGATCGATTATTTCTCATTTGAGCGAGTTTTGGATCATTCATATTTTTGAAAAATGGATCCCCTGAAGCCCCGGACGGACCAGTAAGAATTTCTTCATAAAGGCTGTCATCGTCACCACATAAAAATTTAACTAAGTACGAAGAAGCCGTATTGATATTGACTGGGCCATTATGAAAAAATGAAAAACTATCACGAAAATTCTTCATATGGATGGTTTCGCTACCTGATTCTGAATAAAATAAACCTGATTCACTAGGCTCATCTGAATCATATGCAAACCCCTTCACCATTCGAAATTCTTCAAAATTCTCTATCTTTTTACCGGGAGTAAAATAAGGAAATTCTAAATCTTCATAAAAATCATCTTCTGCACCCTCATCTCTTTCTTCATCATCAGCATCCTGCCAATCCATAAGGGAATCATAAAAGGGTTGTCCATCGTCCTCATTAACCAAGGAATCTTCTTCGGCCCGCATAATTGAGAACAAAGAGACCAAATCCTTTTCAGAGATAGCGGATATGGGCACTTTTCCCGATTCATCAATGAGAGAGATAGACCACTGGACTGTAGAATCTAAAGGAGCAATTTCAGCATAGCCCAAAGGATCTCCCCATCCTTGAGAAGGTGCGTAAAGCGTCTTTTCAAGCATCATGAATTCATTCAAGGCACCAACAGCAACATCCAGTGCGGAATATGCATGCATTCTCAAATCATCACGTCTGTGAAATTGACTGACATGACGCAATTCTTGAACGGTTTCCTGCATCAAGCGCATACACAAGACAGAGAGCAAAACGATCAACGCTAGAATAAAAACTAAAATTGACCCCCTTTTTTTAACGAACATTAAAAGGGTTCCTCCTCAATTCCACTTGGTGCAATCCTTTTGATTGGAATGGTAATTGTACGCTCAAGGTTTTCTTCTTCCCATTTAAAAACTAGTTTTACGAAAGCGGGAATTCGATATTTCCCTGATTGAATATTTTCCTCCAAACCTTCCAAAATTTCCCATTCTTTTATATCATCAGGACCGTCATCCGCCTCTCCATAATAACAGTAAAAAACCTGACTACAAAATGGACTGATTAGGGTCTTAAAAAGATCATCTTCATCCTCAGGTTCAAGCCTGCCTTCATCATTCTTCTCCAATTCCTGAAGTTCGGAAAACCATAAAAAACTTAATCCATCGCCCTCATCGAATTGAAAATAACAATGCACCCGACTAGCTGGTCCACCAGGCCAAACCAAAAGAGGAGGTGCTTCCCGCATGTAAAAATGAATCAAAGGATCCTCAGAGTCAGAATATCCCACCGGTCTTTGCAAATCTATAGCCTGATCCCCGGAACGATTTAAGATGGGTAAAGTAGCCTCCTCCAAAACAGCAGTCAAAAAATGAGCAACACCATTGACATGAGCATCGAAAGCATCTCGGGTTGCTGGCCTTTCAGCCCATGCCCGGGAAATGGTAATCAAAAGAGATGTTGCAGCAGTCAGAACTAACCCACCGATAGCCAAAGCAAGAAGAACCTCGATCATGGAAAAACCCTTAATCTTCCTCACTGACGCCTCCTCTGTTCCTGAATTTCCCTGATTTTGTCTCTTTTGTCTTCCAAAAGCCTAGTTCTTTCACTCGAAAAATCTCCATTCTTACCCCATGTGGGTCGAAAAAGATACATTTTAGAAACTCGTTCCCCACCCTCAATACCAAGTTCATCATTACCTTCATATTCAAGCGTTAGAGTAACATGATAAACATCTAAAACATCAGACATCTCGACTTCAGTTTCCCATCTTACCTCCCCCATAGACAAGGATTGTATATCACCTCCATCTTTTATTTTTTCATAATCCGGTTCCTTAAAAATTTCACCTCTTACCCATAGTAAATCCTGCTCCATCTCCCTCGTATCCTTCATTACACGGATCGTACGTGCAGCAACAAATGCTCCATCAACAAGGTAAACGGCAGATAACCCAAACAAGGCCAAAGCAATTAAAACTTCGATCAACATAAACCCACGATTTCCATTAATTGGCACTCGTAATCTCATCATTCCTTGCTCTTTAAAACATAACCAGAAAAAGGATCAAAATCCATCACCTGTTTATTATCCCTAAAATTAATCTCGACCGAGAAAGGCACGCTGCATCCGGAATGAAAGAAGACTCTGTTCAAGAGCAGATCCTGTTCATCATATTTAGAATTTCCTCCATCCTCTCCGGCTAACGGACCAGTGGCAAAAAAGGACACTTTGGGCAAAAGAGAGTCATCGTTCTGTAATTCTTTATCTAATTGTTTATAAACTCGGTGCTCGGATAATATTTGACCAAAAGAATCTGTAACCTGAAAGGTTGCGTTTTCTTCAAAATAACTCAGATACGCAGCTCTTTTGCTTTCGCTTGCATGGTAAACTGCGTCAAGTACTGCTTTTTTTAAGACCCTATCTGGCGGTTCAAAATTGCTCCCTTTTATAAATGCTCCAGCATTCCCTGCTACAATTCCAACAAGTACCGCAACCAAGGCGAGAACAAGCAACACTTCAATAAGGCTGAAGGCACGCTTTCGGTACGCCTCATGTACCTTATTCAAATTATTTCCCGGTATCCCAATTTCCAATTATTGTGCCATCAGGCGCGGTGGTCGAAATATCAAAGCTTCCTGGGTTATTAGTTCCTGGATATTGATAAACATAATCTTTGCCCCATGGGTCCTGAAGATCAGAAGAGCGTTTAACGAACGGTGGTGTACCAGCAGGAGGGGTTTTTAAATCATTTAAGCTTTTGGGATATTCTCCAACCAGGGCAAAATAACTAGTCACATATGCCTCTCCAGTACTATTAACCCAAGTTTGGGCAGCTTTCACTTTCCCTCCTCCAAAAATCTCTCCTAAGTTTGACATGGCCAATCCAGCAACAATGCCAATCAAAGCCAAAACAATTAAGATTTCAACTAGGGTGAAACCCTTTTGCTTGCGAATAGAATGAGAAAGGTTTTGTGATGAAATTTTCATACTTAGAATTTAATTGATGGAAAGTGCATTTGGCAAGCCTCTTGAAATAAATCTCAAAAGGCTTCCTTTAGTCGGAATATACTTGCCTCCAAGCCAATTACATACAAATCATAATGTATGACACTTTTAGACTATTTACCTGTTCTTATCCAAATTCTTTTGGCTATCGGAATGGGCTTTGGTATTCTTTTTGCCAGTCATCTATTTGGACAAAAGGCAACTGCAGGAAAAATTAAAGATTCCCCCTATGAATGTGGATTAGCATCTGAGTCGAAAGGGGAAACACGATATTCTGTTAAATTTTACATCACTGCGATGCTTTTTATATTATTTGATATTGATGTAGTCTTTCTTATCCCATGGGTGCTGACGCATCGCGATTTAGTTGCAGCAGGTATTCCTATTCTAGGCCCCATGCTCTTCTTTACATTTGTGCTCGTTGCAGGCTTGATTTACGAATTGAAAAGTGGTGCTCTTGAGTGGGAGAAGTAATAAAATACACTCTATTACACAAACGGGTTATTTACTCGTTTATTTTCACACGATAAGAGATGCATATTGATCGATACATCTCAAGTAATCGAATTATCGACATCTCCAGTAAAAACTTGGCTTCTGCCTACTCTGAATTACTGGATACATTTACCAACCTCCTGCCAACTCCTGGTAAGCGTAAAAAAGTACTCAATGAATTAATAGACCGGGAAAAATCCCTATCTAGTTACCTTGGGGAAGGCGTTGCTCTGCCTCATGCCCGCGTCTCTATGAAAAGACCATATGCTCTTGCCATTGGCAGGTGTCCAACCGGGTTGGCTTTTGAAGGAAAAGACAGTTACGAGGATGTTCGCTTTGTCTTTCTACTTCTCGCGAGCGAAAAAGCGAAAAACTACCTCTCTTTCCTTGCCGCTTTGGCCCGTTCGTTTCAGGACAATTCGGTCATGGACCAGTTATGGATGGCCCGGGAGAAAAATGAATTTCGCACCGCGGTTCGCAAAGCCTTTGCAGGCACAGATGATCGTCCCGCCAGAAGGAGAACCAAGTTTAATAAACTTCTTACCGATGAGGCCGCAAAAATTGCCAAGGCAGCGGAATGTTCAACCATTTTAATTTTTGCGGATGTCTTCCCCCCTAGCCTTGCGCCCAGAATGACCTTTCCTGGCTTCAAGGTAGTTCTTGCGGGGCAGGATGTTTCTGATGACGACAAAGAACACCAAAGAGCCGACGCAATACTTGCTGTTCGTGCCCTTTCACGATCCCGTCTTTCTCAGCTTCGGGCCGCTATTCTACTCGGACTGACCAGAGATATATTTGGCTTTCAGGATCGAGTCTGTTGCATCGGAGGCATTCCCAACAGTGGTCAATTAGACACCGTCTTAGTGGTGGATGTTGATGAAGAGTTCGAATCTGTTATTGGGCATGGTGAAGAAATGCTTCCGCCAGATGTTTCAGCCGAGGCCCTTGAAAGAATAACTGCAATCGCAACCGATCTTGCATCTACAGGTCGCGAAGGAAAGTCTATTGGTGCCATGTTTATCTTAGGCGATTACAAGGAGGTGAATAAGCGTTCAAAACCATTAATTCTTAATCCTTTTCATGGTTACGACGAAGAAGATCGCAGTATACTAAATCCCTTTATGGATGAAACTATTAAGGAGCTTGCCCTGATTGACGGTGCATTCATAGTTCGCGGCAATGGGGTTGTTGAATCTGCTGGGTGTTTGATCCAAGCTAAAGCTGATGATATCATCTTGCCGGGCGGGTTGGGCACACGTCATGCCGCGGCAGCCGCCATAACCCATGTAACAGACTCCCTTGCCTTAGTTGTCTCCTCTTCCGGTCAGGTAACTTATTTTAGAAAAGGACAAATGTTTACCCTCTTCGATAAGTCAGAGGGCCGGTCTTTATAATGATCGGATGGAGAAAACTACCCGAACTATCACTTCCCGAATTGGCTTCTTTGGTGGTTCATTTGATCCGGTTCACATTGGTCACCTCGAACTTGCCAAGGAGGCTATCCACTTTGCATCGCTCGACCTTTTACTTTTCTGCCCGGCTTTTCATGCTCCGCTTCGTAATCAAAAACCCGTCTTTTCGGCCGAGCAGCGTCTCAATATGCTATATAAAATAACGGAAAAAGATTCCCGCATGGATGTATGCACTCTTGAAATTGAAAAACAAAAAACTTGTTTCACCTATCATACTCTTCAGGAAGTCCGTTCGATTTATCCAAACTCTGAATTATTTCTACTGCTTGGTGCCGATCAATTTGAACAACTTGAAAAATGGAAATTCAATCAGGAACTGGCTAAAATATGCCAATTTCTTGTCTTTTCTCGATCAGCAAAAAAAGTGTCTCCTCCAACCGTTAAGAATATAAATTATCAACTTATTGAGAATGAATTAGTCGAAATTTCATCCACTCAAATACGCAGCCGATTAAATAATAGACAACCAATAAACAAACTCGTTCCACCAAACATCAACCCAATGATCCAAGAATACTTTCCTTCTTAACAAAAATTTATGACTACTGTAATTCCAAAAGAAAAAAGTGAACTACGCAAAAATTTAAAAACTGCCTGCGATGCACTGTTGGACAAAAAAGGTGAAAATATCAAATTACTCTACTTTGGTGGAAAATCATCCCTCACTGACTGCTTCATTATAGCCACTGGAAATTCTAATCCACAAATTAAGGCACTTCGCGATAATGTTGAAAAAACCCTTAAAGAAAATGATGTTGAATTATTTTCCAAGGATCGCTTTCAACCAAGTGGTTGGTTAGTTATCGATGCCATTGATTTTGTCGTCCACATTTTTTCTGAAGAACAAAGGAAAAATTACGCTATCGAACAATTGTGGAAAGATGCGGAGGAAATTCTACTGGAAGATCTATAATAAATTTCCGATTTAGATTCTGCTTCCGATTGACTACCTTAACTTCTTTCAAATTATATATTAAATTAAAGAATAAAATTAGATTACTTCCTTTTTCTTAACCTAATCAAATAAGGCACAAATTATGACAAACCGACGCTCCTTCCTCAAGAAAGCATCTTTTGCAACCGCTCCGTTTCTTTTACCATCCCACATATGGGCCGCAAAAGGAGAAGCATCCCCTAACAACCGCATTAATATTGCCATCATCGGACCAGGTAAAATGGGCAGAACCCATGCACATAAACTTATCCGCAATCCCCGAGCCCAGATTACTGGATTTGCTGAAATTGCCGATATCCGCACCAAACACACTAAGGACCTGATTGAAAAGCATTACTCCCAAAATACCCCAGGTGATAAATGGAAAGGGCTTAAAATAACCAACGACTATTTGGAACTACTCGAGGACAAATCCCTCGACGCCGTTCTGATCGCCACTCCTGACCACTGGCATGGCGAAGCCACTATCAGAGCGGCCAGAGCAAAAAAACATGTTTATTGTGAAAAACCAATCTCTTTAACCATCAAGGAAGGACGGGCTATGGCTCAGGCTGTAAAAGAAAACAATGTAGTTTTCCAAACGGGTAGCCAACAACGATCTGAATACGGTGGTAAATTTCGTCGTACCGTGGAAATGGTACGGAGTGGAGCTATTGGCGAATTAAAAAAGATCCGTGTTTGTGTGGGTGGCCCACCAAAACCATGTGATCTTCCGACCGAACCCACTCCAGCAGGAATTGATTGGGATGCATGGCTCGGGCCAGCTCCGATGCGTGGATTCAATAAAATCCTCTGCCCGGATAATGTACATAACCACTTCCCCGCCTGGCGTCGCTACCGTGAATATTGCAATGGTGGTCTTGCCGATATGGGTGCCCATCACTTTGATATTGGTCAATGGGCTATGGATGCGGACAATACTGGTCCCGTCAAAATCATCCCACCCAAGGAAGGTGAACATGACCTGAAAATGATCTATGCCAATGGCGTGGAAGTACATCATGGTAGTACTCCAGACTGGCGCGGAGGGACTATTTTTTATGGTACCGAGGGAACCATTTGGGTGGATCGAGGACCATGGAAATCAGATCCCGAAAACCTGATCAAAGGTTTCAAAGCCACAGTCAGTTTACGCCAGCCAAAGAATCACCATGATGACTGGCTCGACTGTATACACTCCGGCGAACTTCCCCTTGCTCATGCTGAAGCTGGTCACCGTACAGCCACACTTTGCCAGCTTTGTAATATTGGATACGAACTCCGTCGCGAACTCACATGGGATCCGAAAAAGGAAGTATTTGTCGGGGATAAAGAAGCTAATAAACTTACCGACCGTAAACGCCGTAAAAAATGGTACCGTGTCTAACTGCCAAGAACTTTAGTTTTCCTTCAATTTATTGATAATCGGATTTAATAAATACCAAGCTATACCAATGGAGATGATTGCTACTATCCCCCAACCCCGAGCTAAAGCTTGAAGACCAAATAAGCCGACGACCACTCCGAAAATACCACGGCAGCCCATCGTTACTAAATTCGTATCTTCTGTTTTTTGGGTTAGGGAAGGTCTTTTTCTTGAACTTCCCCTGGCGTTGTTACTATTACCGTTCTGAATTGAAATCAGTTTACTTCGTGCTTTTGCCAAACTTAAAAGTTCATTCTCTTCATCGGTTAGTGAAGCAGCACCATTTTCATATCTCTTGTCACGAATTCTCTCTAATTCGCGAAAATCAATCTCCTTTGCTTTTTTTTGAACTTTCAGACTAGGAATAGGTGGTGGCTTTTCTTCGGTTTTTAATTTCTCTTTTTTGGATTTGTTCGAAATATCTCTATTAGTACTTTTTCTAGTTACTTTTAAATCTGATAGTTTTGGATTTTCTCGTTTATCCTTCTCAAAAGCCTTTGCTTTTAAAATCTTTTCCTTGTTACCTTCCAAAAATTCTTCACTGACTACTGAGCTTTGTTCAGGACCCACTCCAGTTGAATTTCCAGGAATTGGAAATGAAGATCTCTCTTCTTCTATAGCTTTAGTTTTTTCATCATTACCAAAATCGGAAACAATTTCTTTTTCTTCACTATCTCCAGTTTCACTATCTTCCCTAACATTCGCATCAATTTTTAGAATAGGCTTTAATTTCGCTTTATCCGCCTCAATTTCTTCGACTGCTTCTAAATTCGTCTGAAAATCTAGACCAAAGACTACTCTTTGATATAAATTATCCAAAGCCAGAACCTTAACATTTGAAACAAATACATCCTCTTTGGAAAGTCCTTCAACCCATTCATTTTCAGACGGCGGAAACAAAATTGTACATTCAAGTTTACTGTCTGCCAGTTTTGCCAGAACCGTTTTACCCTTGGAATATTTTTCATCCAATCTACTCAAAAATGTACTACTCGATTCAAGAAAAATGAATGACAGGCTATCCTTTTCACCGACAAATGGCTTTATGATTACCTCGGATTCCGAACTCAGTCGCCTGTTCTCTTTTAAATCCCTAAGCGTATCAATAAGTTTCAGCCTATCCATAATTCAAATACATCATACACAAAAAAACTATTTTTGTGCCATTATAAAATTGGATGAATTTAGGAAGGCTACTTTTCCTGCCAAACATGATTGAGAAGATCAAGAACTTCGAGCAGAAAAAACCTAGTTGTCAATCCGAACATCGTCAATGGAACCATCAAAGAGTTTCCATGCAGAATAGCTGACCAGATAAATTACTTTTTGCTAATTTTAATTAAATTCATGGGAAAGAAACTGTGATCTGGAAAACGGATGTTAAATAAGATTTAGCCTAACCATGAAAGTATAAAAATTATTTGCTCTCATTTGTTGAGTTCATTAGAAATGTAATGCATAGGTAAGTGCACATAAAAGTCTGTTGCCAATCGAAAAGTGACTGGTGACCAAACTTACCCTATTTAATATTAAGGCAACCTATGCCCTTAAAGACTCTTCTTCATTTGTCGAATCCCAAACACATAAAGCCATCGGTTATGCATGAGAAAATTGATTTAGTATTTACTCAATAAACTAAAAAAGAATAAATTTTTTAAAAACTCGGTTCTTGCAAAAAACTTTAGTAACGATCATTTTAAACGATTAACTTGCCCGGATGGCGGAATTGGTAGACGCGCTGGATTCAAAATCCAGTTTCCGCAAGGAAGTGAGGGTTCGACCCCCTCTCCGGGTACCATTCTTTTTTCTTTTATGGCAATCATACGCAGAGGACTGGAGTCCGATATGCCCGCCCTGCGGGATATAATTAACCACTACATTACAAAGTCGGTGGTCACTTTCGAGATGGTTGAAATGTCTTTGGAGAATAGAAAAACCTGGTTTACTCAATTCACGCAGGATGGTCGCTATCAGTTAATGGTTGCCGAATTGGAGGGCATAGTCGTTGGGTATGCAGCAAGTCTACGATTTCTTCTAAGAGCAGCCTACGCGCCTTCCGTGATGACGAGTATATACCTGCACAAGGATCATACCGGTAAAGGAATTGGTGAAAAAGTATATTCAGCCCTAATTGAAGAGTTAAAAAAGGTGGAAGAGGTTCACCGGGCATACGGACTGGTGGTTTTGCCCAATCCAGGTTCAGAAAAACTGCATGAAAAATTGGGCTTTCAAGTTGCCGGTTTACTTCATGAAGGCGGATTTAAATTTGGAAAATATCATGATGTTCGAATGTACGAACACCGATTGGATAAATAAGGAAAACAACTAAACCCTGGTTATTGAACTTAACCGGGGAGCAAATCGCTCACCAAATTACGTTCTTCATCCAATTCGTTTATCGAAGCATCAATTTTACCACGTGCAAATTCATTGATTGGGACATCCTGAACAATTTCCCATTTTTCCCCATCAGAACGAACGGGAAAAGAAGTGATTAAACCTTCTTTGGTTCCATAACTCCCATCAGAAGCAACACATACACTATTCCAATCACCTTCAGCCGTTGGGGTGGTTAACGAACGCACGGTATCTATAGCGGCATTGGCAGCAGATGCAGCAGAGGAAGCCCCGCGGGCTTGTATGATAGCTGCTCCTCGCTGCTGAACAGTTGGTATAAAATCTACATGGGCCCATGTATCATCGGAAATAATCTCAGATGCGGATTTTCCGGCAATTTTGGCATTATAATAATCAGGATACTGGGTGGCAGAATGGTTTCCCCATATCGTGACATTGGAAACCTCCGAAACCTGCACTCCCGCTTTCGCAGCTAATTGAGCAGCAGCACGATTTTCGTCTAAGCGGGTCATGGCAAACCAACGGTCACGAGGAATATCCGGGGCATTATTCATCGCAATGAGGCAATTGGTGTTACATGGATTCCCCACCACTAATACACGAGCATCAGATGCGGCATTGGCTTGAATAGCCTGGCCCTGACCGGTAAAGATTTTACCGTTTATTCCGAGTAAATCACCACGTTCCATTCCAGCTTTGCGGGGAACACTACCCACAAGGAGTGACCAATTGGCACCGTCAAAACCTTCATTCAAATCGCAGGTTGGACGAATATCCTTCAGTAATGGAAAAGCACAGTCGTCCAATTCCATACATACTCCCTCCAAGGCTTTCATGCCAGGCTCGATCTCAATCAAATTAAGGGCAACCGGTTGATCGGAACCAAAAACGGCTCCGGACGCGATTCGAAAAAGTAGAGAGTAACCGATTTGGCCGGCGGCACCGGTTACAGCTACACGGATTGGTGCTTTGTCATTCATAAGTTTTATAAATTAGAAAATTGAAAAGTTAAATAGAAGGGTTAAGAAAAACGAGCCTTATCCACTACATCAGCAGCCCTACGAAGGCAAGCCTCCGTGCTTGCCCAGTCGATACAACCATCTGTGATAGAGACGCCGTACTCCAATTCATCCAACGGGCGGGGGAAGGATTGATTACCGCTATTTAAATGACTCTCGATCATTACCGCATGAATCGAATCAGCACCATTTTGTATTTGTTCCAAAACATTATCGAGAACAACTGGTTGGCGAGCAGGATCTTTTTCACTGTTTGCATGACTGCAGTCCACCATTATCGAAACAGGGGCATTTGCGGCAACCAGAGCTTCGTGGGCTGCTGTAACATGCTCTGAAGTATAATTGGGTCCATTACTCCCCCCCCGTAAGATTAATTGGCAATCAGGGTTCCCTTCAGTCGTCACCGCAGATGCACGGCCATCCTCAGTAATCCCCAAAAATGTTTGGCTTTTTGTTGCGGCAATAATTCCATTGACCGCTGCTTTTAAATCCCCAGCTGTGGCATTCTTAAATCCTACTGGCATAGATAAACCCGAGGCCATTTGACGATGGGTCTGTGATTCGGATGTACGCGCACCAATAGCAGACCAACATAAAGAATCTGCAATATATTGAGGCGTGATTGGATCAAGCAATTCAGTGGCAGTAGGAATACCAAGATCCAAAACCTCGCCAAGGAACTTACGGGCAATTCGAAGGCCTTCCGGTATGTCACAACTACCGTTGAGTTGGGGATCCATTATTAACCCCTTCCATCCGACAGTGGTACGTGGTTTCTCAAAATACACCCGCATTACTAGAATAAGACGGTCTTTCACTTCATCTGCTAACTTGGAAAACCGTTCCGCATATTCCCGACAGGACTTTAGATCATGAATAGAACAGGGACCAACTACTGCAAGCAAGCGGCGATCCTCTCCCTTAATCAGGGCGTGTAAAGAGTTTCTTGCTTCACGAACTAATGAATTTTGATTTGGTGTGCGAGGTATCTCCTCACACAATTCAGCCGGTGAAGGAAGAGCTTCTGAATTGGAAATTCTTAAATTTGTTACTTTATCCACAAGCAAGCACCATAAATGGGAAGCTTGCATGAACAAGCTAAACTTTTAGAATTAACAATTTAATGAACACTTTTTTTTACAAATCCACCCCAAAAGGGATCATTCGAGTCATTGGAGAAGACGCTGAGGATTACCTCCAAAGTCAATGGAGTATTAATTTACGAACACTCCCCATTGGCAGTATTCGTTACGGTTTGAGGCTTTCTACTAAGGGAAAAGTACTGGCAGATTCCTATTTCCTACGCGTTGGCGATAAGGAATTCATTCTGTTAAGCAAAGAATGTGATGGTGCTGACATTCTTTCTCTTCTCCATGAAAATATTGTGGCGGACGAGGTTGAATTTATTAATGAAACTCAAAACTGGGAACTTTTTACCCTGTGGCACGAAGAAAAAAACTCCGATTTACCGCTTTCAAATTTAATAAAACCCGAGAAATATAAATTTACAGCTGTAGAAGACGGTTTTTATTTCGAGGACTTTCGGGCATTTCCTCATGCCCTTTCAATCCTTCTGCCTGTAAAAACAAGATGGAAGATGGATCCGAATGTGTGCCCAAAAAGTAAAAATGATTTCGAACAATTAAGAATACGGGCAGGAGAAGTATCAATTCCATCAGAGATTGGTTCGGATGAATTACCACAGGAAGGAAAACTCGAAAAAGATGGGGTAGACTTTGACAAGGGATGTTATCTTGGGCAGGAAGTGATGGCTAGGATTCATGCAATGGGGCGAGTCAGAAGGCAGGCTTGTACCGTTTACTGGGCAAGTACTGAAACTCCAACTCTCCCCTGCCCTTTATTTGCTGGAGAAAAAAAAGTGGGGATATTGAAAAGCCTAATTCCAACCGAAGAAGGAAATTCAATCGGGATCGCTCTAATCCACGAAAAAGGTTTGGACACTTTAAATGCGGAGGGACTTAGAATAGATGGATTCACAGATCTAAAATTAAAAAATGCATGAATCAGGAAGATGAAACAGAACAGGTGGCCAAAATATTTCTAAATTTAGGTGCCGAAAAGAAAATGGCCCTTCAGATGGCCGGTCAACTGGTTAAACGCGCTGAGCAACGAGCAAAGGAGGGAATCATTTCGAAAACGGAAGCACTCAGAGAATTATTAGAAGTTGCAGTTTGTGGTGCACAAGGAAGGCTTAAACCTAGTGATGAAGCCAATTTTGAGGATAAAAAGGGCTAAATCCTCGAAAAAATCAGCTTTTTTGTAAAAAAAGTTTGACCATGTGCTCGAAAACGCAGAGCAATAAAGCTGTTTAACTACTAACAATACTTCCAAACAAAAAGG
Source organism: Opitutales bacterium (assembly GCA_028101545.1). GTDB lineage: Bacteria > Verrucomicrobiota > Verrucomicrobiia > Opitutales > Seribacteraceae > Seribacter. The sequence goes on from JAOHKZ010000021.1 coordinate 17,562, forward strand.
AAAAATAAATGAATAAAGGACAACTCGTAGAAGCCGTACAAAAAAAATTAGGTAAGGACACCACAAAAGCAGCAGCTGACGCAGCACTTAATGCTGTTATTGATTGCATTACTGCAGGTGTAAAGAAAGACAAAGAAAAAGGTGTTCAAATAATTGGTTTTGGCACTTTTTCAATTGTGAAGAGAGCAGCTCGTAAGGGCATCAATCCACAAACTGGTGAAAAGATTAAGATTAAGGCTTCTAAGTCTGTTAAATTCAAACCAGGTGCAAAACTCAAAGCATCTATATAATTGCTTGAACAAAATACCCCTTTTAAACCCACGGGTAACCGTGGGTTTTTTTTGATATTCAAATATAACGAAAAAGGATAAGATGGTTTCGATGGATGGATCAAAAGACGATTACCTTGAATTCATGAAGGGTGCAGTAGCAGCTTTTGCTCCGGGACGAATTGAATTTTTAGGGAATCATCTAGACTACAATGGTGGAATCGTACTTGGAACCGCCATAAACGCCGGGATTTATGGCCTAGCTCTACCAATGGAGGGCACCGATTTCCGCTTATTTAGTGAAAGTTTCGAGGGTGCAGAAATATCGGGTTCCATGCAAAAGTTGGAAAAACAAACAGGAAAACAAAGTTGGGCGAATTATTGCCTGGGAGTGCTCCGAGTTCTTCAAGATAGAGGATTGGCTCCACATCATGGTTTTTCTCTCACCCTAAGCACGGATTTGCCAATGTCCGCAGGTTTAAGTTCGAGTGCTGCGGTAGAACTCGCAACCGCCCAATGCCTTCTTCAGTTGGCTAATAAAAAAGTCAGTAAAAAAGAACTGGTTAATATTTGTCGGCAGGCAGAGAATGAATGGGTCGGTTTACCATGCGGGATTTTGGATCAGGGAACATCTGCATTTGGGGAGAATAATCAGGTTGTTCGAATTGATTGCGCCCAAAAAGAGTATTCCACCCTCCCCCTTCCAGCCAATACCAGTTTGTGGATCTTTGATACCGGGATCAAACACGATCTTGTGGATTCTCACTATGGAACAAGGAACAAGGAATGTATGGATGCATTAACCATTCTTCAAAATTCGGACGCCTCCATCAAAAATCTCGCAGAATGTCCAATCGCCCTTCTGGAAAAAACAGAGATGGCAAATAATTTAACAAAGAGAGCCCGTCATGTAGTGGAGGAACAAAACCGGGTAAACCTTTTTGTGAATGGTTTAAAGAACGGAACCTCACCCGGGGAACTAGGTAAGTTCTTAACTGAATCCCACTACAGTTCATCCCACAATTTTGAAAACAGTGTCCCTGAACTTGATTTCCTCGTCGACCAATTAAGCAAAGAAGAAAAGGTTTGGGGTGCCCGGCTTACAGGTGGTGGATTTGGGGGAGCAGTCCTTGCATGGACCATGGATTCATTCTCAAAAGAAGAGGCTCTGTCCATTGCCGATGACTATGAAAAGGAATGGCGGCAAAGACCAAGCTTTCATTCTTTTTTACCCTCGAAGGGAGCTGGTTCTTACGACCCCCTTCTCAGAACTGAGCAGTAAGAAGAAATTTATCCAAGGCAGAGAGAAAACCGGCTCGGTCCTCGACATGTACATCATGTCCCGCATTAGGCAGCACCACAAAATCAGCGGAAGGAAAGTATTCAAGGATTTTTGGCTTATGCTCAGATCGTAAATAACCAGATTTACCTCCCCTTATAAAAAGGGATGGTCCGGAAAAATGATCGCCGGCATCTAAAGGATTGGAAGAAAGTTTCCCGATGGAGTCTCGTAAAACAGAAATATTTGCTTTCCATGCAAAGGAATTTTCATTCTGAACCAGGTTGGTAAGTAAAAATTGACGAAAAGCCCAATTGGGAATTAATTCGGCCAACATTTCATCTGCCTGCTTACGGGAGGAAAGCTGGTTCAGGTTGATCCCTAATAATGCATCAAGCGTTGGAATATGATGCTCGCGAGGATAGTCGCGGGGGGCAATATCAGCTACAATTAACTTGAGCACACGGGACGGATGATCACAGGCAAATCGCATGGCAATTTTTCCACCCAGGCTATGACCACATAAAATAAACCTAGATATATTTTGATTGTCTGCATATCTAAGTAAATCATCAGACATAGCTTGAATCGAAGAATCATCTTCATGAAAAGAATCCCCATGATTTCTTAAATCCAAGCAATGCATTTGAAAATGCGTACTTAATCCTTTGGCAACTGAACGCCAATTTCGAGAAGAACCCAATAACCCATGCATCAACAGGAAGGGCAATTCCCCTTCCCCATGCAATTCTGAATGCAGCAATCGAGAATGATTCAAAATAACTCCAGTTGAGAGGGGTCGACTTTTTTCTTTTTTGACTTTTCGGGAGCCTGGGAAAATTCTTTCGAAGAATCCTGCATTTTTTTTCTTTCAGTGGAAGAATAGGATTCAGCCGTGGGGTATACTGAACTCGGAAGTGGAGCTGAATCTCCATTTTCCAAGGTGGCAAGAATCTCTTTTGCCCGTCCGACCACTTGGTCTGGCAAACCGGCAAGGCGGGCAACTTGGATTCCAAAAGAACGTCCGGATGCCCCCGGGGTAACTTGTCGAACGAAAATAATTTCATCGTTCCATTCCTTAACTGCCACGGAAAAATTCCTAAGTCGTGGGAGAGAATGAGCCAGACGGGTTAATTCATGGTAATGCGTGGCAAAAAGCGTTTTAGGGCCCTCATCGCCCTGACCATGCAAGTGTTCAACCACTGCCCAGGCAATACTCAACCCGTCATAAGTACTGGTCCCGCGTCCAATCTCATCAAGAATGATCAAACTCGAAGAGGTGCAATTATTAAGGATATTGGCGGTCTCATTCATCTCCACCATAAAGGTTGAATTACCCCGGGCTAATTCATCTCCCGCACCCACACGGGAAAAAATACGATCCACTAATCCGAGACGACATCGACTGGCAGGAACAGCTGAACCAACTTGAGCCATCAGGGTGATCAAAGCAACCTGCCTTATAAATGTTGATTTACCCGCCATGTTCGGGCCGGTTATCAAGGAGATCTGCTCCTGATCGGATGAAAGCAGGCAGTCATTAGGAACAAAGGCATGGGTGCCAGCCAAGCCGAGACTTTCATGTTTTAAAACCATTTCCACCACCGGATGTCTCCCTTGCGTAATTTCAAGCTCCTTGGAACCATCTACAAATTCAGGCAGGCAATAATCACGCTCGCGCATAATTGCCCCCCACGAAGAAAATAAATCAATCTCCGCAAGAACATGAGCGGTTTGGGTCAGGGCATCCGCCTCTTTCAAGGCGAGTTCCACAACTTCAATAAAGAGAGCCTGTTCCTTCGCAACAGCCCGTTCCTCAGCGTTTACAATTTCTTTTTCTTTCTGGCGTAATTCTTCCGTGTAGTAACGTTCCGCATTGGTCATAGTTTGCTTACGCACATAATGATCGGGAACAAGATTTAAATTGGCTTTGGTCACTTCAATAAAATACCCAAAGGCTCCATTGTATTTGACCTTTAAATTATTAATTCCAGTTTTCTCCCGTTCCGATGCCTCCAAATCCAATATCCAGCGCTTCCCTCCGCTCCCCAACTCTCGTAATTGATCAAACTCTTCATCATATCCTGCCCGGATGACCCGGCCTCCCTCGCCTTTGACATCCACTTTGATATCAGCAGGTAACTCCTCCTCCAATGCACGATTAAGTACGGCACATAATCCTTCAAATGTTTGCACTCGTTGAGCTAGTTCATAAACAGCTGGAAAACGCTCACCCAAAGCAAGTAGGCAATTCGAAACCGAAGGTAATCCACGAATAGTGGAACGCAATCCACCTAATTCCCGTGGTCTAACCAAACGATTACGCAACCGTCCAAGGATTCGCTCCAAATCACTCCCGGTTTTAAGGATTGAGGATACTTCTTCCACCGCTGATGGAGCTTGCGAAAATTCTGCCACACAAGATTGCCTGCGATGAATTTCTCCAAGATTTCTCTCCGGGCTGGTCAAATAACTTTCTAATAAACGAGCACCCGCAGAAGTGACGGTTTGGTCCATTGCATCTAAAAGCGATCCCTTGCGAGTTTGGGAAGATGTTTTAAAAACCTCCAAATTTCTTTGGGTTGCCGGATCAAGAAGAAGGGATTCACCAGTCCGGTATTCTTCAATTCTACGAATATTTCCGGGTTTCCCCTTCAGTACATCCTGTGCGTAAATTAAAAGAGCACCTGCTGGGCCAAGGGCTAGGTGGTCGAGATTAATACCAAACCCATCCAGGTTCATTACCCCTAAACTCTCCATTACTTCACGTGCTCCCGAACGGATTTCAAAATCAAAATCCGGACGATCTGTACGAGTTACTGCGGTAAATAGTCGATCCAATTCCTGAGCCAACAAAGCTCCATCTGGTAAATTTTCAACCCGCTTTCCCATTCCTTCAGGAACCAGAATTTCTCGGGGGGATAAAGCACTTAAGACAGAAAGAAAATCCTGAGAAGACTGACTTTGAGCTAGTACAAACTTACCCGTTGATAAATCGAGCCAGGATGCACGAGCACCCTTTTTATCGAAATCTACAGCAAGAAGAAAATGATTATGCCCGGCATCAAGTTGCCGATCTTCCAAAACAGTTCCCGGTGTAAGAATACGAGTAATTCCACGCTTTACCAGTTTTCCGGTCTGGGGTGCTTCCAACTGCTCACAAATGGCAACCTTGTGCCCACCATTTAAAAGCTTGGTCAGATATCCATCTGCAGAATGGTAAGGAAAACCAGCCATAGGCATATCATGCCTTTTGGTCAGAGTGATTCCGAGTAATGCAGCACCACGCTCTGCGTCCTTGTCGAACATCTCGTAGAAATCTCCCAAGCGGAAGAAAAGCAAGGTGTCATCCTCAAGGCTCTCACGGGCCTCACGGTATTGCTTCATCATAGGAGTCTCTTCTGCTTTTTTGCTCATTGGAAAGGAAATAAGCAAGCCCTAGATTGGGTATTCGTCAAGGCAATGAATCAGAAAATGGAAAAAGCTTAAAAATTTGCACCTAATCCAAGTTCAATCATATGCATCGCTACACTATCAAAACCACCATTATCCGATGCTCCAGTAAACCTGTAACCCAAATAACTATCAAAACCGAATTTCATTGAATAGCCAATAGAAAGGAGGAGATCGTATGTAAAAACAGATTTATCATCAAACGAGGAGATTCCACCACTTAAATCAAGATAATCCTTCCGGTGACCAAAACCCATACCTCCACCAAATCTGAACCAAAAGAATTCCGAAACCGGAATTGCATAACCTAATCTCAAGTTTAAATTCAACAATTCAAAACCACCACCGTCTACAGTCACGCTCCCTACAGGAAGTCGAAGTGTTGATCGTTGAAAATCAAAAGTTGAGTATGCAAAAGCCAAACTTGTCTCAAAATTACCCCAACGAGTTCCAAATCCTAGACCGAGGGAGTGTCCGAAATCGTCAACATTTATCTTGGATTCAGCCAAGGAGTTCGAATAAGAAATGGAAGATGTAGGAAATACCGCACCGAAAAAAGGTTGAATAAAATATTCCCCTAGATGGAATTCCATTAAAAGAACTTCCTTTTTTTCAATCTGATGTGATTTAATCTGTTCGTTTTCGAAATTTGAAACCTCCTCAGAGAGAACTTTCATAGAGTTAACTTCATTATCTTGAAAACCTGTATCAGGTAGTGCATCAAACTCCTCTTGAGGGGTTGGAGGAGTCGATAAAACAGGGGCAATTGGCTCGGGTGGTGGATTGGGCCTCTCTAAAACTAACGGATCCGTGCCCCCAATTTCTGCAAGTCTTTGTGCAAGATCTTGAGCACGCCTATCCATTTCATCAAAAAAAACATTTCTTTTATTTTGACTTTGTCCAAAAAAATTGAGGGACGAAAAAAGAAAAAAGAAGAGGAAAAATTTATTCATTACATCTAAACAAAAGAACTTTGTAATTAAAAACTAATTTTGTACCCCATTGAAGATAAAGTGGCTGATTGCCCAGTGAGTGCAAATTCAGACAAAATTGTTTCTTTTTGTCCATCGCTAAAAATACTAGAGGATTGAACGAAACTAAGAACAGATTCAATATTACTTAAGCTTGAAAAAACTAGAGCAATTCTTGCATCCTGAAACTTTTCTGGAGTTAACCAAGAAGAATTTTGATGGTCATATAAAGTCCAGTTTTCCCCATTCTCACGGGTACCATTCCAACTCAACCAACGAGATAAATCATTAACATATATATATGGAAAATAAAGATCACCTGACCAAAACCAACCCATATCTTGATGCCACATCCAAGTTGTCGACTCAACTTGTGTTTTTTCCGCAAGATATAACCAACCCATTTTAGTGTGGTAAATCCAATTATTAGAGTTTTCTTTATAATAACCAAATTTTTGCAAAAATCTCCAATCGGGAAGCCCCGAAGCTCTTGTAACGGTTATCTCAACCTGACCTGTAGCATTTCGATCTCCGTCAGTAAGAGTATAAGAGAAAGATTGGGGACCAATGAAAGAACTTGATGGCTGATATGTAAAAGAATCACCATATTTCAGCAAAGTTCCTAATTCAGGCAATAAAGTTCCATTAATGTTTGTTTTAGCCCATTTGGATATGGTAAGAGCAGTAGAACCAGCACCATTAGGATCTGCAATATCATTACTCATTACATTTAAAAGAAGCACAGCAGAGCCAGAGTTATCATATGTAAACTCATCCTTTACTGCGATTGGGTATTTCTTTTGTACATAAATTGTCACAGGAAAAGACTCAGAGTAACTTCCATTGTCGGTCACAAGTAATGTTACAGAATCTGACCCAATATAGCCAAGATTTGGTGTATAAACATAATTACCGCCACCAGAATCAGTCCATGAGCCATTTTGAGGTTTTTGGGTGACAGAGAAATTTCCAATATCTCCGACATCCGGATCAGAAACACTTAAATTAAAATTAAGGGAACTATCTGCATCAACATAAAGATCGATCAAACTTAAATCTTGCAACGCTCCCCCATCAACAGAGGCAAATACATCAGGTGCTTCATTTTGGTCTTTAACTTCTATAGAGAAAGCTTGGTACTGGAATGGATTTGTACCATCAGAAACTGCTACCTGAACATCGTAAAAATTATCGGTTCCTATATCTAATTTTGATTCGAAATTAGGAGGAGACTTAAAAGTAAGAGTACCGTTCTGATCAATCGCGAATAAGGCGTTATCATCTGGGTTGGAAGGAACTATTGAAAAATTAAGATCTAGAACAAGATCATCTGTAGCCTCAACTCTTCCAACATAACTTGTATTCTCATTTACTTGGATTGAGACTGTTTGTTGACCATTATAGCTTGTTATGGTTGGTGGAGATTCGTCAACATTGAAGACATCAATTACAATTGGATAATCAACAAGGTTTCCGGGATTCCCATCGGTGACCCTTATAGTAAGCTTATAGGTATTGTTTAAACCAATATCAAAAGGGTTTTCAAAATCTGGAGGAGTAGGAGTAAATCTCAGTTTTCCATTTGAATCAAGGATGAATGAACCATTATCATCTTCCCCTCCTACGATATCAAGCGATACTGAAGTATTGTCATCTGCATCCGAAGAATTAAAATCGACAATTTGCATTAAACCTTCCGGATGATTAAAAATAGTTGTTCCAGAAGAGTTCAAACCGGAAACAAAAGGCACCGAATCATTAGTGCCTGTGATATTAATAGTTAAAGTAAAACTATCAGAACCACCTTTTCCATCAGTAACATTTAAATCCAACATATAAATATTATTAGGAGTGCCAGGGTTTTCAAAATCAGGTAAAGCGTTTTGTCGGAAACGAAGGTTTCCATTATCTTCAAGATATAAATATTGGAATGCTGAGCTATTTTCATCTGCCCAAAACCAAGTAAGAGAATCTCCATCACCATCGTCAGCTGTGAGTATTCCGACTTGCGCAGTATTTTCCGGGTGAAAAACTGTAGAGGGATAAGTAATTATGGGTGCATCATTGGAATTATTTATATCGAGATAAAAAATCTTGTCTGCGTACAAACCCTGATCGTCAGTAACACGGACCGTTAATTGGTCGATTCCTGTTTTATTATCATCAGGAGAATACCATAAATTAGGACCGGCCGAATAGTTCGCGTTTGAACCAATAAAACCTGCAGAACCAATTGAAGGAGGAACAATAACACTTAATTGCAGTTTTCCCGTCATGTTGTTATCAGTAGCATTCCGATCCGTAATATTAAAAGGAATAGAGGTATTAGTATCTTCCTGTACAACGATAGTATCCTTGCCGGTAGCTACGACAAAAAACGGCTTATCATTTCCATTGATTACATTAACGGTTAACACCTGGTTTGATGAAGCGGGTGGCATACCAGTATCAGTTGCTTTTATAATTACATTGTAAGAATTTTGACTCTTTGAATCCGTAGGGGATTCATAATCTGGCGGGCTTTTAAATGTAAGAATTCCAGTGGTTTGGTTCAAATCGAATTCACCGTCATCTAATCCTCCACCAAAACTAAAGATAGTATTTTGAACAAGGGACTCATCATTTGTGGTGTTTGAATCATAAACAATTCCGGTCATATGCTCAGAAACATTTAAATCAACATTCCCCCCTCCTGTAAAAACTGGTGGTTCGTTTGTATTTGTTACAGTGATGGAGACAGCTTTTTGTGTCTTACCTGTAACATTGTCATCCACTTCAACTAGAATTTCATATTGATTAATTTTATCCTTATCAACCGGGTTTTCATAATCTGGTGGATCGTTAAAAAATAAATTCCCAGAAAAAAGTGGGCGAAAAGAAAAACGGGTCACATCGTTACCACCAACCACACTGAATCTAAGGTTATCTTTTTCATTATCTAAATGAGCAAGTGAGATTGAATTAATTCCATAAATACCACTTACAACCCTGTTGCCAGATAAAGTAAAACCTCCTAACCCATTATTAATAAACCACATTAATGAATCATCGGTGGGAGATGAAGCCGCAATGTCCATAAACCCATTGTTATTAAGATCTCCAACTTGGATAGAGGTAAACTGTGAACCGCTAGTATAGAAGAAATCTGGGGAAGAAAACTTTCCCGGATCATTTGCATTTTGAAGCATTACACCAATCTTGTTAGGATTTGTTGCAACCAATACAATATCAAGCTTATCATCACTGTCGATGAAAGCAAATTCAGCAATTCTGGCCTGCCCGCCGGTGTGTTGGTACAACTGCGTGGCTTCACCAAAGCTACCATTTCCATCGTTGAAAAATAAAGAGAAGTTACCATCGTTTATTGAAGTTACCAAGACATCCAAGTCGCCATCGTAATCCGCATCGCCTAAAACTGCCGTTCTTGGCGAGTGAACTATACTGATAGAATTTACTAAAGTTTCACCTTCAGAAAAAGTAAATCCGCCACTTGAATCATTATCATACCATGTTATTCGATGATCAGTAGAAGAAACTGCCACAATGTCCAAGTCGCCATCGTTGTCAATGTCACCTGCATCAACAAAAGTCACTCCGCTAACATTATTATCAACAGCACCCCCGAAGTTAAACCCACCCGACTTATCGTTTTTATACCACGAAACATTACCATCATCAGATAAAGCAACAACCAAGTCCGGATATCCATCCTCATTAACATCAGCGACCACCGCATGGTCGGGACCAGAGCCCTCTGGAACTGTTGAAACTTCAACTGCTGCCCCAAAATTCCCGCCCCCCGTGTTGTAGTAAAAATTTATACTGTCAGAGCCCTCCCTTAGTGCAAAAACATCCATTTTTCCATTCCGATCAAAATCTGCCGTACCAACAAAAGATACATTCGAAGTGGTGGCAGTTATGTCAATATTTTGACTTGCCTGAAAGCGCGAGACTGAAGCACCCGTATTTTCAACCCAATTAACTGAACCATTTTCAACAATATATACAACATCAAGCAAGGATGCATTTCCATCTTCATCAGAAGCTCGAAGATTACCAACTTTTAGTTGATTTTCTGGTATAACATAAGTAAGTGTTCCTGATGTATCAAAAGTGGGTAAATCATTGGTATCATTTATTGTAAAAGACCATTCTTGTGTTAGGAAGTATTCACCATCTGAAACCGTTACATTTACATCATAAACTTGATCTGCTCCTTGATCTAATGGATTTTCATAATCACCAAATCCATTAGCAAATGTAAGTATTCCTGTAGCTGCATTCATAACAGTTGCATTTCCATCTACTCCACTCACACTGTAGACCAAATTCTGCCCCCCAGGATTTGGTCCATAATCTACCACTCGAGAGGCAAAATTTAACATATGAGTGGCATTTTCGTCCAAACTGTAAGAAATACTGGGGCTACTTGGTACACCTGGTATAAAAATAGGCGGATCATTTTCGTCTACTATGTTAATTAATAAATTTTGCTTCTTCGTAAGAGGCGGAGAACCATTATCATTTGCCAGAACCTGGATATTGTAAACGCCCCCAAGACTAGGAGTAATTCCACCATACAATGGTGTAAACGCAGGATTTTCCCAATCAACCCCTGAATTTAATGTAATTAAACCAGTGGTTGGATGAATAGAAAAGATAGATGAATGCCCTTTCCAACTAGCATTTAATTCAAAGGTAATCGAATCATTTTCCTGATCCGTTACATTGGCATCGTATACATAGGTAGTATTCTCAGAAACATTGATATCCAAGTAGTAGTCTGTACTGTTATGTTCTTTCCGCTCCAAAGCCACGGTTGAAAAAACTGGGTATTCATTCACATTGGTAACCAGAACCCGTACCGGATAATGAGTAAATAAACTACTATCATCGGTGATCGTAATATTAAAATCAAACAGCCTATTATTTGCACCAGAACTTACCGGGGAAGGAAGGTCATAATCTGGAGAAACAGAAAAATACAAGGAACCATTACTTTCAATTTTAAAGTGCGAAGAATCGGCACCAGTTACCCCCCATTGAAAAACAGTGGAGTCATTATTATCCTTTTCATCCGCTGCCAAAAAGTCACGCACATGTAAATTATTTTCAACTACAAGTATTGGGTTTGGAGTACCAGAACTATTATTTGCATCCGAAATGACTGGCGAATCATTCACGGAATTTATAAATACAGAAACCTGATAAGTTGAATTCAAATCAAGATCAGTTGCCATGACATAAAAGACATCAGCACCTGTAACATCAGGATCAGGAACATAGCTGACTTGACCACCTTGAAAAGCAACAGTCACAGTACCCTTAGAGGTTTTGTAAGTACCATTTTGATCGCTTCCATTGGAATTTGTGGCATACCAGTAAAAAGGATCCCCTTCAGGATCAGTTGCAGTTATATGTGTCCAAGTACTATTCCAGTCACTTGCAGTTGCATCCTCCTGTAAAGTAACAGAAAATGGCCCGGCATTACTAAATGCAGGTGGATCAGGTGCGTCGATTACAAAGATCGAAAGTGGATAAGAAGTACTTGCTCCCTGCAGATCAGTAACAGTGATGATAACCTCATACTGATTGTCCCCATTTGTAAAAGTTGGCGAAATCGCAAAAGACAAAACTCCTTGAGAATTTAGCTTAAAATAACTCTTGTCTATTCCACCTAAAGACCACGATAAGTTGGAAGGCGGAGTCGCATTCCCCAAGTCATTTGCATCGGTTCCATTAAAATCAATTACCGTTATTGTTTTTTCGGGGTGATTCATGGAAGGACCTACCGTAATTGGTTGCAAAATAGTGGGTGCATCATTGACAGGATGAACTGTGACCTCAACCGCAATTGTCGCATTGAATTCTCCGTCCGTGACATTTACATCAAAGTAATCTACACCATAATAATGCTCAGTTGGAACATAACTCAAAATTCCTCCCAATGCAGTAAGTGACGGCGTGCCGTTGGTATCAGATCGCGGACTGATTGTCCAATTCAAGACACTAGATAAATCAGGATCAAAAATGAATTGGGACAAATTATTGTCTAACCCTGTATAATTGGCATCAGGGAATGATCCATCCTCATTCATTTCATATACCAACTTACCAAGAGAAAAAGTAGGAGGTTCATTGGCATCATTAACTCGAACCCGAACAGCGAGAGTATCATTAGCATCACCGGAATCTTTGACCATAACCACGAATTCATAGGTGTTATTCTGACCGACAGATAAATCATTATCATAGTCCGGCGAATTCGTAAAGGTAACTACTCCATTTGCATCAATTTGAAAATGTCCATGATCAGTATGAGAATTATTAAAATCCTTCCCCAACAAACTCCAATTATAAGTATCATTTCCACTCGGATCATCCGCCAGATCTGTAACATCGAAATCATAAACACTTGCATTATTCTCAAACCGCTCAAGAGGAACAGCAAAACTTGCTTTATTAGATATGAAAGGTGAGTCATTAACTGAATTTATTGTCAAATCTACTCGGAGGGTACCTATTAAGTTGGTGCTATCCGTAGCATTAATTTCAAATGAATCAACACCATAAAAGTCCGCGTTAGGAGTATAAGTAAAAGCACCAGTCAGAGAACTGAAAGTTGATTGTGCAGTGTTGTTGCTGAGTGTGCCATTTTGAGGGATCGAATGCGTAAAGGTAATAGTTTCAAAAACTTCTGGATTAAAGACTATTGAACTGGCATTAAAATCGACGCTTCCATCTTCATTCAAAGTTAGAGATTGTACATTAGGAGTAAAAACTGGTGCCTCATCTATACCTATAACTTGAATCTGCATGGATTTATTACCTTCGGCCAAGCTAGTATCTCTAACCTCAACCGTTAGGTCATAAACCGTGACACCCGCATCTGCATCCGCAGGACTTTTAAAATATAAACTTCCATTGTTCTCATTAACAAAGAAGTAGGACATGTTACCATCCACCAAGTACCAACGTAATGTATCATTATCATCATCATGGGCAGTTAAATTCATAATGAAGGTTTCATTTTCATTTACAGAAGTATTCACTCCCGATGTAACCGCAGGCGGGTCATTAACATCAGTCACAACTACTGAAATATTCTTAGTTGCAGGTGCACCACGAGGATCTTTTACTCTTAGACTAATTTCGTATGAATTGTTAATATCCTGATCAACTGGAGATTCATAGTCCTTAGTTGTTTTGAATCGTAGAGTCCCATTTGCATCAATTGAAAATTTATTATCATCCTCAGTACTTGGGTCATTAACGATTTCCCATGTAAATGCAGAATCAGGAAGGCTGTTTTCTGCATCATCAATATCTGAAACATTTGCATCCAAAACATAGAGTGAATTTTCGAGAACATTAATTGAATTAGGCACATCCACAAAGGAAGGAACCTCGTTAATATCGATGATTCGAATATGTAAAGTTTGGAATTTCTGAGGTGCAGCCGTTCCATCTTCTATACGAATCGTAACCGTATAATTCCCGTCAAAATCAAAATCATTGGTATTCTCATAATCAGGCAAACCTTTGGAATGGGTTGCATTCCACTCTAGTTGCCCGGTGGATGAATTAATGAAAAAACGATCTTTATCCTGCCCTCCATGGATAACATAATTTAAAGTATCACCATCTACCTCATTCGCAGTTATAAATATGGGATCTGGAGCATTCTCATTTGCATACACAACGACGCTTTCATTGCCATCAAAACTAGTAACATAGGGCGAATCTGAAACTGGGGTAATAGAGAGATTAAAGACTAAATCCGCAAACAACCCCCCCGGATCAGTTGCTCTAATTGTAAAAGATTCAGCACTCGTTGAATTCCCTTCGGGCATGTACCAAAAATCAGCAGGTAAACTACCAGTTCCATCACACACCAACGTACCGCGGGACGGAAAAACGACGACACTCCATGTTAAATTTCCATCGTGATTTAAATCTTGGTCGTCGATGGACAAATCAGGCGACATATCATTTAAACCTGACCAATTACTATCTTCGTTAATAGTGAAAGAGAATGGAGAGCTTAGCAAAGCATCATAAACAGGTACCTCATTCACATCCTCGACCCGGACAGTTACAACCTGAGAAACATATTGCCCCGCACCGAATGTTGTATCTTCTATATTTACTCCTACTGAGTACAACCCTCCATTTTTGGGGTCATTTTCAAAGTCTGGGGCAACTTTAAATTCAATTAAACCCGTTACGGTGTTTAGGTTAAAATAGTTCCAATCAGCAAAAGAAGTATCCTTCGAGAAGGCAATGGTTCCATTATCAGGATCACTTGCAGTTACATCGATCACGGTAGTAGTGTTTTCGTTAGTAATCAAAGAATAGTTAGAATCATCAAAGGTTGGAGTATCGTCGTTCACGGGATTGACTGTGACATTAACTGTCATAACAGCAGAGCGGTTAGAAGCATCAGTAATAGTAATATCAAAATTATCAGAACCATAAAAATTTGTATTGGGCGAATAACTTATCGAATTGAAGTCCCCCGTAGGCTGATCAAGAGATGAAATCCCACTACTTGACTGTGAAGAAATAGACCATGTAATAACACCCCCTTCTGGATCCTGGGCGAAAAGGGTTAATCCGGGCCAAGGGGTTGGTGCTTTATCCTCACTCATAACCCTAGAAATTGAAGATCCACCACCGGCAAAATAGGGAGCTTCTTCCACATCTTGTAAAACCACTTGTATAGTTTGAGAATCAGTATTCGAAGCATCCGATGCTGTAATATTAAGATTAAAAGTCCTACCTGGACCGACTGGTGGATTTTCATAATCTAAGGGACTATTGCTATGAAGATAAAAAGTATAGGGATCTGGGCCAGGTTGTATGTTGAATTTACTTCCATCTGTCCCTGTGGTTGCCATAACGAATGAAGAGGAGTCAGGATCATCGATTGTGATAGTGGTAACCAAGGTCTGATTTTCAGGCAAAGAATACTGAGCTGTAGTACCCGATGTAAAATTACTATCTGTCTTGGCTCCGCCTGTACCCGTAAAGACATTTGGTACATCATCATCAGGGGTTATGGTTATTTGAAAACGATAACTACTTCCGGGAGAAACAGAACTAGGGTAAAGGTTTAAGGTATTAACATCGGTTGCATTCCAATCAAAAGAATCATTTCCATATTCGTTTGCAAATGGAGTGTATTGAAAGTGACTTTTATTATTGTCAGGGTGTGGTGTTAAACTTCCTTTTAGCGGGCTAATCGTAGTCCAAGAGCCAAAAGATATTGAGCCTCCAGGATCAACAATTGGCAAAAATACATCAACAGCTGGAGAATCTTCCGGCAAAGTAAGGGTTGATGATGGATGATTAATCTGGGCAGACAAACTTTGAGTAATCAATAAGCCACAAAAGCCATAAAATAGAACCCGATTAAAAATACTATTATTCAAACGCCGGGAATATGATATTAAGGGAATTTTCACTAAGCATAGATACAAGTTTATCCAACAATTAAGAAGTATTTAATTATCTGTGTTTTGGAAAGATAAATCATTTTAATTTGTATTCAATGGGGCGTAAAGGAACATTATTCTCATCTATTTTTGTCAGGACAAAATTAAGTTTGCAACAACTAACTTACTATCGACCATCTCAATTTATTCTTTAATTTGACAAAGCACAACCTGCACATAAAGGAATTCTCTTGCCAGAAGTTGTCATTATCGTGAGCATTTAAATATGAAAACGACTAAAAGTTTAAATCCTGCGGGGTATTGGAATGAGAGCCTAAAAATAGTGTGCGGATTACTAGCAGTATGGTTTTTGGTCTCTTTTGGATGTGGAATTCTATTCAAGGAGGAGTTAGATCAGTTCTTTGTTGGCGGAGCACCTCTAGGCTTTTGGATGGCCCAACAAGGTTCGATTTTCTGTTTCGTAATAATTTTGATTACTTACTCGTTCCTAATGAATAAATTGGACCAAAAATACGGCTACCTAGAGGAGGGCGAATAATGGAGCAAACCACATGGAATTTTATTTTTATTGGCATAACCTTTGCCGTTTACATAGGAATTGCTATCTGGTCACGTGCTGGTTCCACTAAAGAATATTATACGGCAGGGGGTAGCGTCTCTCCGTTTGCCAACGGAATGGCAACTGCAGCTGACTGGATGTCAGCAGCAACTTTCATTTCCATGGCTGGCGGGATTGCAGCTGCGGGATACGGTGCCTCCAAATTTCTAATGGGATGGACCGGCGGATTTGTGTTACTTACCACTTTAATGGTTCCTTATCTAAGGAAATTTGGAAAAGCAACTGTGCCTGACTTTGTGGGCGACCGGTTTTACTCAAACGGTGCACGACTTGTGGCCG
Source organism: Opitutales bacterium (assembly GCA_028101545.1). Taxonomy (GTDB): domain Bacteria; phylum Verrucomicrobiota; class Verrucomicrobiia; order Opitutales; family Seribacteraceae; genus Seribacter. The sequence goes on from JAOHKZ010000021.1 coordinate 33,890, forward strand.
TAATTTGTGCCATCTTTATTTGCATGACTTACATTATGGGCCAAATGCGCGGGGTCGGCATTGTTTTTTCCAGACTATTTGCAATTGAAATTTGGCAGGGGGTTATGATTGGTGGTGGAATTGTTTTTTTCTACGCCGGATTGGGTGGAATGAAAGGAATTACCTACACTCAGGTTGCCCAGTATTGTGTAATGGTATTTTCCTACACCATTCCGGTCATATTCATTTCGATCATTATCACTGGAGATGTAATACCCCAGCTCGGGTTGATCGGAGATTACATAAAAGACGGTCCCGAAAAAGCTCAGCCCTTGCTTCAAAAAATAAATCAAATTTCCATCGATCTTGGTTTTAATGAATACACCGCGGGGACAAGTAATAAATTGGACCTTTTTTGCATCACTGCAGCACTTATGGTCGGAACGGCTGGATTACCCCATGTAATTGTACGCTTTTTTACGGTAAAAAATGTTAAAGCAGTCCGAAAGTCAGCCTATTGGACCTTAAGTTTCATTGCCGTTATTTATCTGACTGCCCCCGCATTGGGTATGTTTGCACGTACCAATTTTATTGAAGAAATAAACGGGAAAAAATACCAGGAAGCACCCGAATGGTTTACCAACTGGGAAAACCAGGGAATGATTGCATGGGTCGACAAAAACAATGATGGCGTCATGCAGTACCGCGCCGGTGATGTATTTGACGGTAAACCTTCTTATGACGATTCCAATCGAAAAGAAGCAAGCCCCCGGAAGGTTTCCAATGAAATTGACCCCTCCGAAAACGAGGTTTACTATGACAAAGACATAATTGTTTTGGCAAATCCGGAAATGGCCGGACTGCCCAAGTGGGTTATTGCATTGGTCATGGCTGGTTGTGTGGCTGCTGCCTTATCGACTGCAGCCGGTTTATTATTGGTTTTATCTACCTCCATCTCTCATGACTTGATGAAAAAAATCATCAAACCCGATATTTCTGACAAACAGGAAATTCGCTACGCCCGAATTGCTTCTTTTGGTGCCTTGGTAATAGCAGCTTATTTTGGTATCAACCCACCTTCCAGCTTTGTGGCTAAAACGGTTGCCTTTGCATTCGGTTTAGCTGCGTCCTCCTTCTTCCCTACCCTGATCATGGGAATATTCTCCAAGAAAATAAATAAGCAGGGAGCTATTGCTGGCATGATATCTGGCATAGGCTTCACACTTGGTTACATTGTTTATTTCCAATTTCTAACCACGAGCAAAGATTATTTGTTCGGCATTTCCCCTGAAGGTATAGGTTTTATAGGAATGCTTATTAATTTTGTCGTTGCCTTTGCCATTAGTTCGATCACTCCGCCACCTCCTAAAGAAGTTCAAGATATGGTGGAAGAAATCCGTATTCCCAAAGGCACTGGAAAAGCAATTAGTCATTAAAGCAGTTAGCTTTTAGCTATTTTCTACTGATTCATACTTTTTAAGATATCAATTCCCTTGGGTTCACAATCAAACTAGCTCAACTAGAGCGACTTTAAGTTTTAATTGTTTTGTCGACCTGATTAATTCAACAAACGATCTGTCTTAGGAAAAAGTATTAGCAAAATTTAGGATATTTTCGCTTTACACGAGTCGAACTAATTCAGAGTTTAACCTGACCTCATTTTCACACCCTTAATATTCAAAATAATCATGATCGAAAACAGACGTAAATTCCTAGCTCAATCCAGTCTTTTTGCCACATTTGCTATCAGTGGCACAAAATCATCGGGGAAAATCATCGGTGCGAATGAGCGTATTAATGTAGCAGTTTGCGGGATCAAAGGACGAGGCACATCACATATGGGTGGTCATGGGAGACAAAAAAATGTGGTTATTTCTCATTTAGTGGACCCCGATTCTCGGCTACATGAAGCCCGCAAGAAATTTATTATTTCCAAGTTCAAGAATTCACCAGAATGTGTAAAGGATGTACGCAATGTTTTGGACAACAAGGATGTGGATGTTATTTCAATCGCAACTCCTAATCATTGGCATAGTTTAATGTCGATTTGGGCCTGTCAGGCAGGCAAAGATGTATATGTGGAAAAACCATTAAGCCATAACCTTTTTGAGGGCAGGAAATTAGTGGAAGCGGCCAAAAAATATGGCCGTATCGTGCAACACGGAACTCAAAATCGTTCCCTAAGTAAATGGTCAAACCTCGCAAAGGAAATTGCATCCGGAAAAAGAGGAAAACTGGAAGTCGCTCTTGGCACTTGTCATAAAAGTCGTAATTCCATTGGTTTTAAAGAATCCAAATCTCCCCCAGATGAACTCGATTTTGATATTTGGACCGGACCGGCTCCCAAAGAGGATTATCATGAAAACCTTGTTCATTATAATTGGCATTGGTTTTGGAATTATGGAAACGGAGATATCGGAAACCAGGGTGTACATCAAATGGATATCGCCCGATGGATGATACCTGGGGCAGTCTGGCCCAAAAAAGTATTCTGCGTAGGCGGAAGATTTGGATATAAAGATCAAGGCCAAACCGCTAATACACAACTAGCCATTTTTGACTACGGTGAATCCCTCCTTGTCTTTGATGTTCGGGGCCTTGCCGGTAAATCAAATATGGGAGTATCCAATCATGTATACTTTGACAAGAATGCGAAACAAAAAGCCACGAAAAGCCATGGGCTTAAAAATATAAAAGACCCACTTGCTGATCGAGGTAAAGTGGATATTTTTGAAAATTTCATTCAGGCTGTCCGGAATCGCAAAGAAAATCATCTCGATGCCCATGTTTATGAAGGTCATGTATCAAGCGGACTCTGCCACCTTGCTAATCTGTCCTATCGATTAGGAGAAAAATCTGGTTTTAATAAAAAGAACAAAAATTTTGGAGGAGATAAGAAAGCTTATGAATATTTTGAACGAATGCAGGAGCATCTCAAAGAAAATGGATTAACCCTGGAGGGAACAGATTATATCGTGGGAAGAACCTTAAACTTTGACTCCAAAACCGAGTCAATTACCGGGGATGATGAAGCAAACAAAATGCTTTCCCGAACCTATCGACCACCCTATGTGGTACCAAATAAAGTTTAAAGTTTTTATCTCTTCAAAAATATTGGTTCATCGACCAATCATCAAATTCAAAAGCGATCGTTTGCATATTGGCTTTAATTAAGTTTATGTTGGCTGAAACTCGTACATCGATCATGCGCACCTTTCTTTTCTTTCTTTTTCTATGTTACCTTTCGGGAGATGTACACTCTCAACGAACAGCACCGGCAGCGTTCAATCCAAGTGAAGA
>JAOHKZ010000022.1 GCA_028101545.1 Opitutales bacterium
GATAAATAACAATCTTACTGGCTTTGTTGTAGAGTCTAATTCTAAAAGAGCCGAAATTGACAAATCTATTTCAAAACTATCTTCTGGCAAAAAATTAGTTAATGCTGGTGATGACACTGGTGCATTTAGCCAAGCAAGTAAATTAAGCTCAAAACATAAAAGAGATCTTGGAAGTCTACAAAACTTACAAAACCTTGTTTCATATTCACAATCCCAAGATGCTGTTTTAGAACAAGTAGGGAAAATTTTAAATCGCATGAATGAACTTGCTGTTCGTGCATTGGATGTAACAACAAACGACGAAGACCGAGAAAACTACGATAAAGAATTCAAGGAGCTAGCAGATCAATTAGAAGAATTAGATAAACAAGATTTTAACGGTAAAAAATTATTTGGGGCAGGTGCGTTTAGTGCAGATAAAAAGCAATTTATTGAATCGCTCAAAACTACTTGGCTAAAAGCAGCAGAGGAAACTGTGACAAACGAATATGGTTGGACTACAAAGCCTACGGATGATTGGAACTTAATTGTTAACGAAAACGATACAGGAGGATATGCTGCTTTTGTAAGCTACACTTACGGGGGAAATAAAAAGGGTGATGTGATAGAAATGCAATTCGATTTACCCGATTTTTATGCACCCCACACATCTCCAAACTCTGAGGCTGACAGAACTGTAGCCCACGAAATGGTTCATCTAATGCAGGCACAGAATAATTATGTTGGTGACCTAACTGGAGATGGTTCTAGTAAGGCTTCTTGGTTTATGGAAGGTCTTGCCGAATTTATTCATGGAGCAGATTCAAGAGCACTAGGTCATCTCGGAAGTGCGACTCCCACTGATGCTCAAATTGATGCCCTAACTGCAAAAATTGGAACGGGTAATGAAGCTTGGACTGCTAGTGATCAGTATTCAGCTGCTTATTTAGCCACCAGATTTTTACATAAAAAAATCACCGATGCGGGTTTTACAGATGGAGTCAAAGATATGACAGTTTGGATGAAAGCACAGCACGACGCAAATGCTGGATCTGCTGCTAGCGGAATTAATGCTTATTTTGCACACAGAGGTATTGGTGGTGCAGGTTACGATAATGACGCTTTCGTAGCTGAGTTTAAAGGAGTTAACGGAAGAAATTTTATCAAAAGTGATATTCTTCCAAATATAAACAATGCTGATACTGGTTCGATCAGAGGTAGCGATGTGGGTGCTGGACCCAGTCTCGACGGAAAAGCAGTAATTGACGATTCGATTACAGGTGCACCAACTGGTACTTACATTGAAGAAGTGGAAGAAAGTTCTTTAGCAGCTTCAATTGATGGTACGGGTGCGACCTACGACTTAACATCAGTCAATTCAATAACTATTTCTGATACTGCTACGTACAATTTGGAATCAATATCTAATGCTCGGGGCACTCTAACTCAATTAACTGCTTGGATGGAAACTTTAGCTTCTGAGCGATCCAATGTCGGAGCAAATTTAAGCCGTTTAGAAAAGGAAATTGGTAATTTAAATGGTAAAATCATGAGCGGGGAAATGGCGGTAAGTCGAATTGAAGATACTGATGTTGCAAAAGAAAGTACTCGACTGTCTTCTAATCAAGTTCGAATGCAAGCGAGTATAGCAATTTTAGCCCAAGCTAAAAACTTGAATGTTGGCATTCAAGATCTAATAAAAGGTATCATGATTGGCAGAGCTTAATTTAATTTCTCTTATTTTATACTTTTTCTCACCCCTTGGAAATCGATTTTCCCTGTGGGAAGTATCGGAATTTTTTCAATTTTCTGAACTTTTTTTGGAATCCAAAGATTAGGCAGGCCATTCTCCCTCAATTTTTTTCGAAATTCTGAAAAATCGATTTCCTTTTCGGTTACTAAAACTAATTGCTCACCTTTATTTGGATCGGGTTGCCCGACAACCACCAAAGATGTTTCGTTGTCATTTTGATTAAAAAGTAACTTCTTAATTTTTTCTTCTATTGTTTCATGAGGTACCATTTCGCCTCCTATTTTAGAAAATCGTGATAACCGACCTTTAATAAATAAAAAATTGTCGGCGTCCAGGTATCCAATGTCTCCTGTAATAAACCATTTTTCTTCGGTTAACACTTCTTTGGTTTTTTTAACATCATTTAGGTAACCGGAGAAAATATTTGGCCCACGAAAACAAAGAAGTCCGGTTTCACAGGTTTCTAAATCCTGGCGAGTATCAGGATGAATCGTTTTACATTCAATTTCAGGAAATAAACGGCCAACCGAGTCTTTTCGAAATCCATGCCCTGGTAAATTAAAACTAATACCAGGTGCTGTCTCGGTTAATCCATAACCCTCAAGATACGAACATGAGGCAAATTTCTCCCATTTAACCCTAAATGAATCTTCTGTTTTTTCAGCACCGGCAACCACATACTGAAGAGATTCAAAATCTTCAGCCTTTCCCCTACTCAAAAAGCCACGCAAAAAAGTGGGCGTGCCTAATAAAAAGGTAATTTTTTCTTTTCGGATTGCTTCCAGACCAACCTTGACATCCAAGGGTGACGGAACCGTTACGATTGGAATATCATAAAGCAATGGAAAGCAGGTGGAGACAGTAAACCCAAAACTGTGAAATAATGGTAAATTTGCTAGAAGACTCGCATCTTTATCAAAAAGATCAAGTTGGTTAATTTGAGAACAATTAGAAAGAATATTCTGATGACTTAGAACAACACCTTTAGGATCCCCTGAACTGCCACTTGTGAATAAAATAGTTGCCTCCTCGGTACTTGATCGAATCGGAATTTTAAGAAAAAAGCGTGAAACGAAGATGGGGAGTTTTAAAATCAAGTATTCTATAAGCAGTTGGTAAGGCTTTTTTAATAAATTTTTCAACCAAGAAGAAATTTCAATGACATTCTCAGTCCATGGAAAATCAGGAAATTTATCCATCATTTTCTCAGCGGTAATTATTGTTTTAATCTCTGCCTTTCGAATAAGCTTTTCAGCAACACTTGAACCCAAAGAAAAATTAAGATTCACAGGAGTCTTTCCAGCAAAAAAAACAGCGAGGTTTGCAATTGTACCCGCCAATCCTGGTGGAAGCACAATCCCGATTCTTTGTGCCTGACAATTCCTTCGTAAATTTGCAGCTAATTTAACTGATAATAAAAGCAATTTATTTCGGGAACAAAAATACGGCCCGGGTAGACCATAATCCACCAACGGTAATCGATCGGATTTTCTTTTCAAAGACCGAAATAATGCGTCAGCCATATGTTCTGCTTCAATTTTCATATTCGAAAGAAAGTTATCTTAAACGAAAGGCTTTGTGGTTGCCATAAAAACTTCGAAGGGGATAATAAAAAGATGTCCATTAACTCTAATATACACTGCTATAAAGGAGCTTACCCAAAAAAGGCCACCCGAATTTCGTAGCCCGATTTCGGGTGATCATTTTCTTCTGAGATCGGGCTATACAATATTTTGTTACTTTAAATCATTCATTAGTAGCACCAATTACTTCATTTAACTTTATTTTATAATTATTTTTATCGTGAACGAATCAGAAAAAAAACAAACTCTAATTTACGACACAACCTTACGAGACGGTTCGCAGGCAGAAGGAGTCTCTTTCACCGTTACAGCTAAATTGAGGGTCGCCGAAAAACTGGATCAATTTGGAGTCGATTATATCGAGGGAGGTTGGCCTGGAAGTAACCCTAGAGATATGGCTTTTTTTGAAAAAGCAACTGAACTCAACCTAAACCATGCTAAAATTGCCGCGTTTGGCTCCACTCGAAGAGCATCTTCCGCTGTGGAAGATGATCCACAAATTAAACTTCTTTTGGACGCGAACACCCCTGTTGTAACAATTTTTGGTAAATCATGGCTCCTTCATGTGACCGATGTATTACGGACGACACCGGAGGAAAATTTGGCCATGATCGAAGACTCTGTACGATATTTAAAAGAACAGGGAAAAGAGGTGATCTACGATGCTGAGCATTTTTTTGATGGTTATACAAACAACCCAGAATATGCCCTTTCAACTCTTGCAGCTGCAGAAAAAGGAGGTGCTGACTTTTTGGTTCTTTGCGAAACAAATGGAGGCAAACTTGTTCCAGATGTAAGAAAAATTACTCAAACAGTAGTCGATAAATTTCCCAATTCGTCTATTGGAATGCATTGCCATAATGATGCCGGGGTTGGGGTTGCAGTAAGCCTTACTGGTATAGAAGTTGGAGCAAAAATGGTACAAGGTACAATGAATGGCTATGGGGAAAGAAATGGGAATGCCAACTTGACGACGATTATCCCAAATTTAGAACTTAAAATGGAACGAAAGACCAATTGCAGCGAACACCTGTCCAAGCTGCGAGACTTATCTTTCTTTATCGACGATGCTACTAACCTGCGCCCCGATATTCGTGCTCCTTATGTGGGTGCAGCTTCCTTTGCTCATAAAGGAGGGGTACATGCAGATGCAGCGTCAAAATCGACAAGAAGCTACGAACACATTGATCCGGCACTGGTGGGAAATCGAACACGAGTTTTAGTTTCTGATATGTCAGGACGAAGCAGCATTATGATGAAGGCGAAGGAAATGGGCATGGAAGTGGATGGTCGTTCGCAAGAAATGAAATCTTTTCTTGAGGAATTAAAAAGACTTGAATTTCAAGGTTATGAATTCGAGGCTGCGGATGCATCTTTTGATCTTTTATTAAAACGATTCCTCAGGGGGGAAGAATCAGCATTTAAGATCCTTCGTTATCATGTCGGAGTTTCCAGGGAAGAAGGAACAGATGAATCGAAATCCGAAGCCACAGTCAAACTAATGGTCAAAGATGAGATTAGGCATACGGTTGCGGAAGGAAATGGGCCCGTTTCTGCATTGGATCATGCGCTCAGAAAAGCATTGGAAAAAGACTTCCCTTTTATTCAGGAGGTTCGCTTGGTCGATTTTACAGTTCGAATCCTAGAGAGTAATTTAGGAACAGATGCAATTACTCGAGTGCATGTTGAATCAACTGATGGGAAAAAAACTTGGGGTACTGTAGGCGTAAGTGATAATGTGATCACTGCCAGTTGGGAAGCATTGGTTGATTCAGTTTCTCATAAGATTCAAATGGAATCCTCCTGAAACTCATGAATATTTACCCGCGGTCCAGTGGGTCTCCAAATAGATGAATTTGTAGAACGAAAACAAATATTGGTGGGAATCCCTAAATTAGCAGCCAAATGACCGGGGCCAGAATCATTTCCCCAAAATTCAAAAACCCCCTCACTTAATTTGTTTTTGTATTCTTCTATAGAAGAAGGTTGAACATACTTAATTCTTCCTGAGAAAAGAAATTCCTCCTCTTTAAAAGTTTTAAATATTTTCCGATCTGCCTCTCCAAAACAAAATGTAACCCGATTAGAATTCTTATCTTTCAACCAAGTTTCAGCTAAATTTTTGTAAAAGGAAAATGGCATATTTTTATATTCTCCACCACTCCCGGGGTGAATCCACATATTTGAATTTTCACTCCAACAGTCACCTATCCATGCATTTGAAAAAATGGTTGGTAAAAAAGGTGTATTCGTTTTTTTAAACATAGCTTTAACAATATGAGGTCCTTCTGTAGGTCTTGAAGCTAAAATAAAAATCTGATTTGCTCCGAAATTCTTTAATTCATTTTTCCATTCTTCATCATCCCAGAATGTAAAAATATCTGCCCCCTCAATTCTTTTTGAAATTTGAGACAGTCCAAGATCTAAATCAAGTAATTCGGATAAGCCCTCTCTTTTATTAACTAAAGAAAAATACGATGGTTTAGTTAAAAGAATAACTTCACGGTAAGAATTCGGGATATGATAAAGTAAAGGTAATGTTAGAATAAAATCACCCAAGCCTCCTCCACGAAATACAATCGCTTTTTCTTTAAAGGTTAATGGCAAAGAAATATCTTTACTCATCAAAGGAATAAAATTCAGCTAATCTTATCTTCAATAAAAGAGCGAATGGCATCAGCGTTGGAGCCAATTGAAAATTTTACACTCTTTTTTTCTTTTAATTCTTCTAAAACAACAGACTTTGGTTGCGGCAATGAAGCAGTTTCATAAACATTGGGAAATTTTGCAGGATGAGCTGTAGCAAGTATAAGATATTTCTCGGAGTCTTTTAAAGACTTAAAAGCACAGGCCGTGTGGGGATCAACTAGATAATCATATTTTTCCTGTACATTTCGAATAATTTCAGGAATTTCATCATCGGAAACTGAGGAACTTGAAAATCCATCTACCTGAAAATTATCAAAGCAATACTTTCCTTCCTTAGAAAAAATTGCCATTATCTGGGTAAGTTTTTGTGTATCTCCATCAAGAATAAAGTAAAGTAATCTTTCAAAATTTGAAGCGATCTGTATATCCATGGAAGGAGCAAGGCTTTGCGAGACTTCACTCAGTGAATATTGGCCATATTTGAAAAGTCGGTGAAGAACATCGTTTTGATTGGTTGCTACTTGAAAGCCTTTGATGGGCAATTTCATTTTTGTTAACAACCAACCTGCAAAAACATTTCCGAAATTTCCGGTTGGAACAACAAAAGTTGTACTTAAACGATCTTCATTCGCTAATTTTAACCAAGCGAAAAGATAATAGACAGATTGTGCGAGAATTCGTGCTAAATTAATAGAATTAACAGCAGACAAGCCTACTTTTTTCTTAAACTCAAGGTCGGAAAATATTTCTTTCACTGCTCGTTGAGCGTCATCAAAAGTACCTTCAATAGCCAAAGGAAAAACATTACCTGATTCGGTGCAAGTCATCTGTCTTTCCTGAAGGGGAGAAACTTTTCCATCGGGAAATAAAATAAAAACCGTTACTCCTTTTTTTCCCAATAATCCAGCGATTGCAGCTGCGCCTGTATCTCCGGAAGTCGCTCCAAGAACCGTTAATTCTCTACCGCTTTTTTTAATTTGTTCCTCATAAAGATTACCCAGAAGCTGAAGTGCAAAATCTTTAAAAGCTAATGTTGGCCCGTGAAAAAGTTCCAATACCTTGAGGTTTTCATCAAGAGATACAATGGGAGCAATTTCATTATGAGAAAATCGAGAATAAGAATCTTCCACAATTTCACGCAGAGTATTCTCATTAATATCAGTCGCAAATAAACGGAAGAAGGAAAAACAAAGTTCGGAATAGCTCATGTTTTCCCAATCGGAAAGAAAAGGCGTAATGTCAGGAAACTCGCTTGGCAGGTACAACCCCCCATCAGGTGCCAGGCCTTGGGCCACCGCTTCAGAAAAGCTGACTGAACCCGCCTGTCCTCGGGTACTGACGAATTTCATATAAAAATCCTTTACTTACCTAAATCAAAAGCCTGATGGGCCACCCTAGTCGCATCATCCCCGTTATCCGGACTGACTGCTACTGAAATCTTAATTTCGGAAGTACTAATCATAAGCATATTAATTCCAGCATTAGCCAAAGCTTCGAAAAATTTTGAAGCCACCCCAGAATGGGATCGCATACCTACCCCAACTACAGAAATCTTTGCTATGTTGGTACTTTTTCCAAGTTTTCCACCCACTTGGCCCTGGAAATGTTCCTTCAATGCCTTTTCTGCTCGAAAAGCGTCTTCAGAGGGAACGGTAAAAGTAAGATTTGCTTTTCCATTACGAGCCACATTTTGAACGATCATATCAACCACAACCCCTGATTCTGACATGACCTTAAAGATTGCGGCAGCCGCACCCGGTCGGTCCGGTAACTCTGTAATACTTAATCGGACTTGATTTTTATCAATGGCTACACCACTTACCAGCGTATCCTCGAGAGATTTTACTTTTTTCTTCACGGTCGTTCCTGTTTTGTTGGAAAAGGTTGAGCGAACTTCAAAGGAGATATTATGTTTTTGGGCAAATTCAACGGCTCGGGTTTGCATAACTTTTGAACCACTACTCGCCAATTCCAACATTTCCTCATAATTAATTGCTGGAATTTTACAGGCATTTGGAACAATTCGGGGATCGGCCGTATAAACGCCCTCTACATCGGTAAAAATTTGGCAACTTTTAGCACGCAATGAACCCGCTAAGGCAATCGCGCTTAAATCAGAACCTCCTCTGCCAAATGTAGTCAAATCCCCCTGATCACTCACGCCTTGAAATCCAGCCACCACAACTACATTTCCAGCCCTTAATTGCTTACGTATATCCCCACCCTTTACTTCGCGAATTCTAGCTTTTGTATGCATACCCTCAGTCAAAATTTCCGCCTGCCAACCAGTACGAGAAACCGCAGGTACTTTAAGTGCATGCAAGGCAAGAGTCATCAGAGCAATGGTTTCCTGCTCACCGCAAGTCATTAGAACATCCATTTCACGTTCGGTTGGGTTCTTAAGAATCGCACTCGCCCGTTCTATTAATTGGTTAGTTACACCTGCTCTTGCTGAAACCACAACGACTACCTGATGCCCTTCGTTAACAGTCCGCTTAACTCGCTTAGCAACCTGCTTGATTCGGTCAACATCAGCAACTGAAGTACCACCAAATTTTTGTACTACAATACTCATTTTTGTTCAAAACCATTAGGGTCAAATATTCGGAATAAAACTGGTTTTTCTTTTACACCATCTAAATTTTCTAAAGAAGTAATAGCTAAGGCAATGGAATGCTCGTTAGTAAGATGAGTGGTTAAAATGATAGAAGCTGATTGAGCATCATCATCAGGAGTTTGAGAAACAGTGGCAAGGCTAACACCATGTTCAGCTAAATTTTCTGCAACTTTTGCTAATTGCCCAGGACGATCATCCACAGAAAGCCGCAAATAAAAACATCCAGAAATTTCTTTCGAAGGTGCAGGTTGGCATTCATTTGGAGTAACATGCAAAAGTTTCGGTGGAGAACAGCTTCCATGCATACCTTTTACCACATCTACAATATCACTGATAACAGAACCAGCTGTGGGGTCTTGGCCAGCTCCTCTACCCGTAAGAACAACGGTACCCACAACAGTTCCTGTCAGGCTAATTCCGTTAAAAACTCCGTCGGTTTGAGCAATAATCTCATTTACTGGAACTAGAGCTGGATAGACTCCAACTGAAACATGATTTTGAGTAAAACTGCGACGAATAACTCCGATTAATTTTATTTTATACCCTAAGTCACGGGCAGCAGATAAATCAGCATTTGAAATTCTACGAATTCCTTCTACGTTGGCTTCCTTAATGTCGATCCAAATACCATGGGCAAGGTAGCCAAGAATTACTGCTTTATGGGCAGCATCAAAACCATCCAAATCAAGAGCTTCATCAGCTTCAACATAGCCCAGTTCTCGGGCATCTCCAAGTACCTCATTAAAGGAAGCACCTTCATTTTCCATTCTAGTTAGAATATAATTTGAAGTACCATTCATGATACCATAAATTAGTGGAAATTCATTAGCTACCAAGCTTTCACGAAGAACTTTGATTATTGGAATACCTCCGGCTACACTTGCTTCAAATGCGTACCGAACACCTGCCTTTTCCGCGGCTCGAAATAATTCGTCTCCATGTTCGCAAATCAATGCTTTGTTGGCCGTAATTACGGGTTTACCCACTTGAAAAGCTCGAAGTGTTAATTCCCTTGCCTCATCAATTCCACCAATTAATTCGCAAATAATATCAATATTTGGATCTTCGACAATAGAAAGAGAGTCAGTGGTCAGAAGACTTGGGTCAATCTCCTGAGATCTTTCTTTATTTAAAGATCGAACCGATGCTCGGGTCGGAACTAGACGAACGCCAAGAATTTTTTCCCATGCTTTTTCATTTTCCAATAAATGCTTCCATGTGCCCTGCCCTACTGTCCCAAAGCCAAGAATACCCACTCGTAACTCTTTTATTTCATTCATATTAATCTTGGTAAGAGGAATTTAGTTTTTACTTTTTTTCTGGAAGCGATTTTCGGTTCCTTCTCGCAAACGTATTATGTTTGAACGGTGTCTCCATACAATCCAACCCATAATTACAAAAGCTAAAAAGACTTTACCTATTGCACCATTGGAATCTTCATTGGACCATGCGTTGACCATTGCACATACCGGAAGGCTTATCCCGAAGCCAATCGATGCAAGGGCAACATAACGAGTGGAAAAAAAGACAATTACCCAAGTAACCAATCCAAGGATTAAACATCCCGGCATAACTCCGAGCAAGCCCCCCATTGTGGTTGCCACTCCTTTACCTCCTCTAAATCCAGTAAATAAAGGGTATGTATGTCCAAGAACAGCACCTGGCAACCCCCACAAACCCAAAGAGATATCCCCAGAAAAAGAAATCCAAGGAAATAAAAACCAAGTAGTTGCAATTAAGCCTTTAAGAAAATCGAGAAAAAAGACTAAATATCCGGCAGGTTTCCCAATGGTTCTGAGTACATTGGTCGCCCCAGGGTTACCACTTCCGACAGAAAAAATATCTACTCCTTTTCTTTTCGCTACTAGCACACCAAAGGGAATGGACCCTAAAATATAACCGACTAATGCGACTCCAATGGTTTCAACTGAAAGCATAGATAAAAAATAAATCAGGAATAAAGTGAATAACCTAACCCTGCCGGGAAATTCTTGCTTCTCGAATATCAGAATCTGCTTCTAGCAAACGGAGAACTTCGTTAGCCGGTTCTTCATCCAATTCAAATATAGTTAATGCTAATTCACCACAATCTGCACGGCTTAAGGACATATTTGCGATATTTACTCCATGATCACCTAAGATGGTTCCCAATTTCCCAACAATACCCGGTTTATCAACATTACGAACAACCAACAACAAATCAACCGGACGGACTTCGATCGCCTGTTCGTCAACTTCAACAATTCGAGGATCATTGGCCTTTCCCAATAGAGTCCCTTTTACCGAACGTTTGCTGCCATCACTAGCCACTGTCTTAACCTCAATCAATTCATTATAATCAATTAAAGAAGATGACTTTGTTACTTCAACCTTAATACCCAAAGCATTAATTTTATGTGGAGCATTTACATCATTAATTCCCTCATCACCCGCAATTCCAGCTAACCATCCTTTTAAAACTGCTCGATTTAAGGGAACCGCATCAAAATCAACAATTCCACCCCAATATGAAATATGAATGGAAGAAACATTTTCCTGAGCTGATTGCCGAGCAAAACTACCCAACCGATTACAAAGATCAAGATAGGGACGAAGAGTAATTAAATCCTTCGGATCAATAGATGGCATATTGATAGCATTTCTTATTCTGCCACCTTGTAATACTTCAGCAATTGCTTCGGCAATTTCAACACCAACACTTTCCTGTGCTTCAGCAGTGGATGCACCAAGATGAGGAGTTAGGTTTAAATTTTCTGTGGATCGAAATTCATGATCTTCAGGTAGAGGTTCCTGTTCATAAACATCCAGACCAGCCGCAGCAACTTTTCCGCTATTCAGGGCTTCAACCAAGGCACTTTCTTTGATAATGCCCCCTCTTGCACAATTAAATACCCTCACCCCATCTTTCATTTTGGCAAAAGCTTCTTCATCGACCAAATCTTTAGTATCTGTAGTAAGAGGCATGTGAACGGTTATGTAGTCTGCTTGTACAAATGCTTCATCGAGTTCAACTTTTGTAATTTCTAACTCTTTCGCCCTCTCCTCGGTGAGATAAGGATCGTAAGCAATAACATCCATCTCAAAGGCCTTCGCTCTTTTAGCGACCTCCATGCCAATTCGTCCGAGTCCCAGAATAGCAAGGGTTTTTAATCTTAACTCTGCTCCCTTTAATTGCTTTCTTTCCCACAATCCTTCTTTCATACTCGTAACCCCACGAACAACGGGACGAGTTCCACATAGCATATGAGTAAATGTTAATTCAGCGGTAGCGATAGTATTACCACCAGGTGTGTTCATAACTATAACACCTGCTTCAGTCGCTGCTTCGATGTCAATATTATCAACTCCCACACCAGCACGACCTACGGCTTTAAGTTGAGATGCACCAGAAATAACCTCTTTGGTTATTTTGGTGTCACTCCGAACAATAATTGCAGAAACATCTTTAGAAATTTCTAACAACTCTTCGGGGGATGATCCGTAGGCTTCAACAACCTCGAAATCATCTTGCTTTTGCAAATACTCAACACCTAATGGGGAGATACGGTCCGCAACGAGAATTTTCATCGTACAATGGAAAAAGATTATGAATATGCCTATTTTCCAAAAAAAGGCAATGAGGAAAGAAATTTCTTAATTTTGACTTCCACAAGACAGGTTCTGAGTTCATGATATCAAATAATCATGTTCGAAACACTAACAGAAAAATTAAGCCACACTCTGAGAAATTTAAGAGGTGTTGGAAAACTAACCGAAGACAACATTAGCGATGCCCTTGGGGAAGTAAGAAAAGCTCTACTTTCCGCGGATGTACACTTTAAGACTGCCCGAGAATTTGTGGATGAAGTAAAACAAGCCTGCCTCGGTCAGGAGGTTTTAAAATCGGTTTCTCCAGGTCAACAAGTGGTTAAGATCATTAATGACGAACTCGTTAAATTATTAGGAGAAGGATCAACTCAGTTAAAAGACGATAAACCCCTTCGGGTTATGATGGTCGGTTTACATGGTGCCGGAAAAACAACCACATCCGCAAAACTAGCTAAAAGAATGGCAAAGGATGGCAGAAAACCAATGCTTGTTGCCTGCGATGTTTATCGACCCGCTGCAATTGACCAGCTTGAAATTTTAGCCAAAAATGAAAATTTTCCGTGCTACCTAGATAGAACCGAAAAAAATGTTCCAAAAATTGCCCGAAGTGGATGGGAGGAATCAAAGAATAATGGTACGGATTTAGTCATTTTCGATACTGCGGGAAGATTACAAATTGATGACGACCTAGTCCAGGAACTGGAAGATATTAAAAAACAAATAAGTCCTCATGAAATCCTTTTAGTTGCTGATGCTGCCCTCGGTCAAGAAGCAGTCAATGTGGCAAAAACTTTCCATGAACGACTTAATCTAACCGGGATTGTATTAACCAAAATGGATGGTGACGCCAGAGGCGGTGCTGCACTATCCATGAAGAAGGTTACCGGAGCACCTATTAAATTCATGGGGGTGGGTGAAAAAATTGATGAATTTGAAGTTTTTCATCCCGATCGTTTGGCTTCACGAATTTTAGGTATGGGCGATGTTGTTTCTTTGGTTGAAAAAGCTCAGGAACATCTCGATGAGGAAGAATCGATGCGAATGGCTGAAAAAATGCTCAAAGCGGAATTCGACTTTGAAGATTTTCTCTCCCAAATGAGGCAAATGAAAAAAATGGGATCAATGGGGTCGATTGCTAAAATGATGCCCG
Organism: Opitutales bacterium; assembly: GCA_028101545.1. Taxonomy (GTDB): domain Bacteria; phylum Verrucomicrobiota; class Verrucomicrobiia; order Opitutales; family Seribacteraceae; genus Seribacter. The sequence goes on from JAOHKZ010000022.1 coordinate 13,320, forward strand.
GTATGGGAAACATTCAAGTAGGAGACAAAGAGGAAAAAGCACTTGAACGCCACGAAGCGATTATACTTTCAATGACCAAAGAGGAAAGACGACTTCCCCGTATCCTCGCAGGATCCAGAAGGAAAAGAATTGCAGATGGATCAGGAGTACAAATTCGAGATGTCAATCAACTGATTAAACAATTTTCACAAATGCAAAAAATGATGAAAAAAATGAAAGGTGGAAAAATGAAGCAAATGATGAATGCACTAGGTGGAGGCGGAGGAGGAATGCCAGATTTGGGAGATATGGATCCAAAACAACTTGCCAAATTAGCAAAGCAATTTAAGTAGATGTAAAAAATAAGCTTTCCTCTTCTGCGAGAGGAAAGCTTAAAAATTAAAATATTAACATCTACGCAAGGTCAAAACGATCCAAATTCATCACCTTATTCCAAGCATCCACAAAATCCTTTGCGAACTTTTCTTTGGAATCACTGCATGCGTAAACCTCAGCATATGCTCTTAAGCGGGAATTTGACCCAAAAATTAAATCAGTTCGGGTACCAGTCCATTTAACTTCACCGCTAGAACGATCTTTGGCCTCAAACTCTTCGGCCTCATCATTTACAGGACTCCATTTGTTACTCATATCCAAAAGATTCACAAAAAAGTCATTACTAAGAGTCTCAGATTTATCTGTAAAGACCCCATGCTTTGATTGTCCGTAATTAGCTCCAAGAACTCTAAGGCCTCCAACTAAAACAGTCATTTCTGATCCAGTAAGATTCAATAATTGAGCACGATCTAAGAGAAGTGCTTCGGTTGAGACGCTATATCTTTTACGGAGGTAATTTCTAAAACCGTCTGCTAAAGGTTCCATTACATTGAAAGAATCTACATCTGTCTGTTCTTGAAAGGCATCAGTTCGACCGGGTGTGAAAGGAACATTAATGTTAATTCCTCCTTTTTGAGCACCAGATTCTATCGCTGCACAACCACCCAATACGATCAAATCTGCAAGCGATACAGTTTTACCAGAATTATTAAATTCACTTTGAATTGATTCTAAAACTTCCAAAACTTTCGCAAGTTGTACAGGTTCATTGACCTCCCAATCCTTTTGTGGAGACAACCTAATCCTACCTCCATTGGCACCACCACGTAAATCAGATCCGCGAAAAGTTGAGGCAGATGCCCACGCCGTTGAAACAAGTTCAGAAATAGATAAACCTGATTCTAAAATCTGCTTCTTTAAAGACGCAATATCGTCCTGTTGAATCAAATCATGATCAATTTCAGGAATTGGATCCTGCCATATGAGATCTTCACTTGGAACTTCAGAACCAAGATATCGAGACTTGGGACCCATGTCCCGATGCGTAAGCTTAAACCATGCACGTGCGAAGGAGTCTGCAAATTTGTCTGGATTCTCTAAAAAGCCCTTGGATATCTCTCGGTAAGAAGGATCGACCCGTAAAGCAATGTCCGTAGTAAGCATAGTCGGTTTACGCATTTTTGATGAATCAAAAGCATCTGGAATTATTTCTCCTGCATCCTTGGCAACCCACTGCTTGGCACCAGCAGGACTAGTCGTGAGTTCCCATTCATAAGCAAATAGATTTTCAAGATAATTAGTTCCCCATTTTGTCGGGGTGTTTGTCCAGGTTACTTCAGGACCGGCAGTAATTGCATCTGGACCGCTTCCGCTTCCATATGAACTGGTCCAACCAAAACCCTGTTCTTCAATAGAAGCAGCCTCTGGTTCAGGTCCAACATGAGATGCATCGCCTGCTCCGTGAGTTTTTCCAAAAGTATGCCCACCTGCTATTAAAGCAACAGTTTCCTCATCATTCATCGCCATTCGACCAAAAGTTTCGCGAATATCATGTGCAGATGCAGCAGGATCAGGGTTACCATTCGGGCCTTCAGGGTTAACATAAATCAAGCCCATTTGCACCGCTGCTAGTGGGTTTTCTAACTCCCTTTCACCGGTGTATCGTTTGTCATCAAGCCAAGTTCCTTCAGCACCCCAATAAATATCATCCTCAGTCTCCCAAATATCTTCGCGTCCACCACCAAAACCAAAAGTTTTAAAACCCATTGACTCTAGGGCAACATTTCCAGTGAGTATAAAAAGATCAGCCCATGAAATTTTTTGACCATACTTCTGCTTAATGGGCCAAAGTAAACGGCGAGCTTTATCTAGATTCCCATTATCAGGCCAACTGTTTAATGGAGCAAAGCGCTGGGCACCCGTCCCCCCTCCCCCACGACCATCTGCTGTACGGTAGGTTCCAGCAGCATGCCAAGCCATTCTTACAAAAAAGGGTCCGTAATGACCAAAGTCAGCAGGCCACCATTCCTTAGAATCTGTCATCAAGTTCGTAAGATCCTGTTTAAGAGAATCGTAATCTAAGGAAGAAAATTCTTTCGCATAATCAAAATCAGAATCCATTGGATTAGAAGTCGCATCGTGCTGGTGTAAGATATCTACTTTTAATTGATTGGGCCACCAATCTTGGTTTGAAGTTCCAGAACCAGCGGCGTGGTTCATTGGACATTTACTGGCATTCGTCACAGGTGATTCCTGGCTTTTATGGTTAAAAGGGCATCCCCCTTCGTTCGATGACTGGTTTTCTGTACTCATGGTAGTATTTTAAAAGGATAAAAAAACTAAATTATTCGATTTCTTTCAACTGGCAAACAGGAAGTATTATTAAAGGTAAAATATATCAAGAAATTTTCGTAAAAAAATCTCTCAGTTTCTGATGATCCTTAACTCCAGGAGATTGCTCAACCCCGCTATTCACATCGACCGTTCGAACGAGAGTATTTTTTATAGCATCCTGTATGTTTAAGGGTGACAACCCACCTGCAAGGATCCATTTTTTTGAAGGAAAAGAATTCTGCCAAGCAGAAAATTGCTCCCAATCTGAACATTTCCCAGTTCCTCCAAATTTATCCTCGGAATATGAATCTACCAAAAAAGTATCAGCAAAACACAATAGATCTTCCGGAAAATCAACCCCACTGGGAATTCTAGGGGCGAGCCATAAGTTTTCAACTCCTACCGTTTCGGCCCACTCTTCTATATATTTTCTTGATAAATCATATGGAAAATGGAATTGAAAACGCCCAAATCCATGTTCGATCATTTGTTTAACACCCTCAATTGCCGGAGCCACTTCAACGGCAACCATTTGGTTAGAATTTAGAGCAAGTTCAGTTCTAAATTTATTTAAATCTTCAAACTCAATTTTTCTGGGTGATTTTTCATACAAAATAAAGCCCAACATTTCAGCACCCAATTCCAATGCTAAATTTGCATCTTTTAATCTAGTGATTCCACAAACTTTTACTGTAACGGAACCCATAAGAAAACCTACTTTTGAAAATGATTCTCAATAGCTTCCAGCATCGATTCGAGAGTTGAGTCCTGAGCTACAATATCTACAGAGAGCTGATTTTCCTTGAGAGTATCACTAGTTTGTGGACCAAAGCTTGCATGAATCGGCAACTTAGCACCTTGCTCTAACTGAAGATCTTCCTCTTGTTCAATGTATGAAAGTGCTGCCGACGAACTAGCAAAAACAATCGCATCTGCACCCATTTTTATAAATTTAGCACGATCAGGTGCATCAATCACATCAGCAAAATCAGTTTGATATATTGGCAATGTATCTACAATTGCATGACCAACTGTTTCAAGAAGTCCGACCAAAACCTCACGGTTACGGTTTCCTGTAACAACCAAGACATTCGCACTATCCAAAGATTCAGTAGCCACTAATGCCTGAGCAAGATCTTCTCCCGTGGATCGATCAGGTATAAGTTCCACTTCAAGATTAAATTTACGGACCTCTTGTGCAGTAGCCTCGCCAACGCAGGCAACTCGCATCGGTCCAAAGCTTCTAATATCAGCGAATGCTTTAAAAAATACATCAAAAAACTCCCTTGCTCCGTTAGCACTTGTAAAAACAACCCATTCATAAGTTGCGATCCCTGCAAATGTCTCAGCAATAAGTTTTCTATCCTCTTGAGGTAAAATTTTGATTAAAGGAAGCTCCAATACCTCCGCACCTTTTTTCTCAAGTAAACCCTTTAACCTACTAACCTGCCCAACTGGTCTGGTTACCACAATTCGCTTTCCAAATAATGGGCGATCTTCAAACCAATTATTTGAGGAATTCAGTCCAATCGAATTTCCAATAAAAATGATTGCAGGAGCTTCCAACTTAGCTTCTTTGGCATCTTTAACAATATCCTTCAATGTGCTTACAACTTTTCTTTGATTCGGCAAAGTACCCTGGCTAACTATTGCCGCCGGTTTCTCAGGAGGGAGGCCACCCTTTATCAATTTTAAAATAATTTCATCCAATTTACCCATTCCCATGTAAATACAAAGCGTTCCCCCAACTTCGGCAAATTTTCCGAAATTTACTCTTAGGGATTCCTTTTCGACATCCTCATGCCCAGTTAAAAACGAAATGGATGAACCGTAATCACGATGTGAGAGAGGAATTCCTGCATATGCAGCACATGCGAGGGCTGCGGTAACTCCAGGTACAATTTCAAATGGAATGCTTTCCTTATTTAAAGCAATCATTTCTTCTGCACAGCGACCAAAAACAAAAGGATCTCCTCCTTTTAAACGAACAACTTTCTTCCCCTCTCTTGCTTTTTGAACCAAAATCTTACCGATTTCTTCTTGATTCATAGTATGTCGACCGGGACTTTTTCCCACATCAATTTGTTCGCAACCAATTGCAACTCCCTTACGAAGTTCAGAATTAGCCAAATGATCGAAAACTAAGACATCACAGGTCTTGATTAATTCTGATGCTTTTAAAGTTACTAAACTAACATCTCCGGGACCCGCTCCCACTAGAAAAACTTTACCCACTTTTTCTTTATTTATTTCAGCCATGATAAAACTTCATCAAAAATAACAGCTATGGTTTTTTCTCCTATTTTAAGACTTTTTATACCGCAATCCTCATGAAAGAAAAATAATTCATTTCCAACTACATGAACACCCAACGCAACCTGACATCCACCATCCAGTCGATCAAGAATAGATCGTTCAATTTTAACTGCTTTGCTTGTTTCCATGTGATCGAGAACGGAAAACCGTTCACATTCATCGGCTCGCACTTGAATTGCAATTGCTGCCTGCCCAGGAGCTGGAACCATCTCATCTATCGATAATCTTTCGAACCTCAATCCGGGGTAATCCTCAATTCCTAGTCGAGAAAGACCAGCAGCGGCTAAAATCGTGCCATCTGCCTCATGGTCAACTGCTATTTTACGCAACCTTGTTTCTACATTTCCACGAAGCTCCTTCCATTCCGTATCTGGAAATCGGTTTTTTAGTTGCGCTTTTCTACGAGGACTACCCGAAGCCATTATTTTAGGAATAGTTAAATTTTCCCTTATCACCAAAGTATCACGCGCATCCTCACGAATTGGAAATGCAGATAATTTTAATCCAGGTGGATTATCAGTAGGTAAATCTTTCGCACTGTGTACAGCAAGATCAGCCCTCCCCTCTAGCAAAGCAATCTCAAGTTCTTTTGTGAACAAACCTTTTCCACCTTTATCTTGAAGAGACCATTCTGCTTGCCTATCTCCCGTCGTGGACATGGGAGAAAGTTCGACATCTTTCCCCATCACTTTACGGATCAAGGATGCAACCAAATCAGCCTGTTTTAATGCAAGTGGACTTTTTCGGGTAGCTAAAACAAGATTAGAATTAGAGGTGATCATACAACTGAAAATCCTCTCTTCGCCCAAGGCAAATGTAAATTAAACCTCAAGCAAAACCATAAAAAATATTTAGGAATAAGAAGCCTGTGCCCCCTTGATATTCTTTTTTGGAATCCATGACATCAATTGACGTAATCGTTGTCCGGTAACTTCTATAGGATGTTTTTCACCATCTTCCAAAAGTTTGTTGTACTTAGGTAGACCAGCTTGGTATTCTTTAACCCACTCCTTGGAAAACTTACCTGATTGAATTTCCTTAAGAATTGATTTCATAGATTTTTTTACATTTCCATTAATCACTCTAGGACCTCGAGTCACATCTCCAAATTTTGCAGTTTCAGAAACAGAAAAACGCATTCCAGCTATCCCAGACTCAACCATTAAATCAACGATGAGCTTGAGTTCATGCAAGCACTCAAAATAAGCCATCTCAGGAGCGTATCCCGCCTCGACCAAGGTTTCAAATCCAGCTTCAACCAATGCGGATGCTCCTCCACAAAGCACGGCTTGCTCACCAAAAAGATCCGTTTCTGTTTCCTCTTTAAAAGTCGTTTCCAAAATCCCAGCACGAGCCGCTCCAATTCCTGCAGCCCATCCAAGAGCAATTGCTTTTGCATCCTTAGAGGAACCTTTTAAAACAGCTATAAGAGCAGGAACTCCTTTCTTTTCTTTATATTGAGAACGGACTACATGACCTGGACCCTTTGGTGCAACCATGATTACACTAACACCGCGAGGAGGTTTGATTAAATCAAAATGAATCGCAAATCCATGTGAAAAAAGAAGTGTTTTGCCTTTGGAAAGATTTGGTTTAATCTCCTGCTCGTAAACCTCAGCCTGCTTCATATCAGGCACTCCTATCATAATAACATCTGCTTTTTGAGTAGCTTCTGCGACACTAAAAACTTCAAAACCGTGTTTCTTGGCAACTCGGATTGACTTACTTCCTTTATACAGACCAATGATTACATTGCATCCACTTTCCTTTAAGTTCAAGGCATGTGCGTGACCTTGTGATCCGTATCCAATAACGGCTAGCGTTTTCTTCTTAATGGCAGTTACTTTAGCCTCTTTTTGAGTATATACTTTCGCGGGCATGGCCGATTTTTTTTAGTGATTATATAGTTTGGTTAAAAAAATAGAAAAATTAAATTTAATTGTCAGATCGGCCGCGCCTCAAGGAGACAGTACCGGTTCGTGCCAACTCAACTATTCCAAAAGGTTCTACTAATTCAAGGAAAGCAATGATCTTATTTTCATTTCCCGTTGCTTCAATTATGAGAGTTTCCTTAGCCACATCGATAATCTTGCCCCGAAAAACATCGCAAATTTGGGTTACCTCCGAACGATTGGCCGAATTTGCCTTAACTTTAACCACTACCAGTTCCCGCCCAACACATTCGGATCCAACAAAATTTTGGATATCAATGACATCAATTAATTTATCGAGCTGTTTGACACATTGGTCCAGTGCTTTCTCATCACCATTCAAAGTAGCCGTTATCCTAGAACGACCATCTTCGTGAGTCGGTCCAACATTCAATGTATCGATGTTAAACCCACGCCCACTAAAGAGACCTGCTATTCGAGCAAGTACACCAAATTTGTTTTCAACAAGTACGGAAATGACGTGACGCATGTGGATGGAAAGAGAGTAATGGTGGACGACACAGGACTCGAACCTGTGACCTACTGGGTGTAAACCAGTTGCTCTAACCAACTGAGCTAGCCGTCCATTGTTAAAATTTAAAGTATATGATTATAAAGAATCAACAACATGTGGCAAGCGTGAATAATACATCTACTTAAGCTGAACCCGAACTTTTTTAGGACCAAGGATAGGTTGAGGCAAAGACTGAAAATTTTTCTTTACCTGCATTTCTTTTTTTTGACCACCACTAGACGGAGAAACCTTACCGGATGTAGAAGAAGAGGACATTTTCTTTGGCCCAAGCCAATAACTTGGTCTACCTGCTACTTGTTTCCTATCTCCGTATGGAATGACTCCCCTAACATTCGAAGAGCCTAATTTTTTTTCCGACGAACTCATGGGTAGATCTTGAGAACCAGCCTGTTGAACAGGAAAACCAGGCTCGCTAGGTCTGCCTTTTCGAAATTGAAATCGATTTATATCTCTTAAAGACATATTATTAACCTTGTTCATCCAATCATCGACTCGTTTATCCAATTGGGCATAATATGCATCTCGAAATTCAATTGAGGCGGCGGCAGGACTTTTATTTTCGGTCTTTGCATTCATTGATCGTTTCATATTTTCCGAGGCAAAATTTTGATTATGTGGAAGCTCAATATCGATGGTTGAAGTTTCTATTCGTTCATTACCCCAGGTTTTCTTATCCTGCATCGGGTATCTCTTTCCCCCAAATGGAGAAAACTTACTTGGCCATTCACTGACAGAAAAACGCCGTTGGGACACTGAATTAACCCTGCTTGAAAAAAGTCTTTTTGAAGACATTATGTTCATTTTACCATCAAATGAGCGTACTCTTTTCGTAAAGTCGTTTTCCCTTTGCTGACCAAGACAGAAAGAATAAAACCCTAGAAGTAAATAAAGAGAAAAATGAGCCTTATAAAATGAAATCCTCGACATTTTATGAACAAGTATGAATATAAATTTTAGATGAATTTAACTTTGAATATATATTTTCTCCTCTTTTTCTCGATCTGTAAATGAAGAATTATTTAAATTTGGTATCTAGGGTAATTGAAAACGGCATTTATCGAGACGACCGAACAGGTACCGGAACATGGTCTGTCTTTGGCGAACAAGAGCGTTTTCGTTTAGATCAAGGATTTCCCTTACTTACCACAAAAAAGCTACACCTTAGATCAATTATTCATGAATTGCTTTGGTTCATCAAAGGAGATACCAACATAAAATACCTTCAGGATAACAAGGTACGAATTTGGGATGAGTGGGCCGATGAAAACGGAGACTTGGGCAGAGTTTATGGTGCTCAGTGGACAAACTGGGCTAGACCGGACGGAAAGTATATTAATCAAATAAACGAAGTTATTCATTCAATAAGAGAAAATCCAGATAGCCGTAGACATATTGTATGTGCATGGAATCCAGGTGAACTCCACCTCATGGCTCTCCCTCCCTGCCACGCATTATTTCAATTTTATGTCGCAGATGGAAAAATCAGTTGCCAACTCTATCAAAGGAGTGCTGATATTTTTTTGGGCGTACCATTCAATATAGCTTCTTACAGTATCCTAACTATGATGATTGCAAAGATTTGTAACCTGCAGGCATATGAATTTGTTCATACCTTCGGCGACTTACACCTCTACGCAAATCACAAAGAACAAGCTGATTTACAACTGAGTAGAGAACCCAAAGAATTACCAGTATTAAAAATTCATGGAAATCAAAAAGAAATTACCGATTTTAATTTTGAAGATTTTGAATTGATCGACTACAACCCCCACCCGTCTATAAAGGCTCCAATAGCAATTTAAAATGGCTCAATTTAAAGCAATTGCCGCAGTCTCTAAAAACGGAGTAATTGGAAAACAGGGCGACTTACCCTGGCGAATTCCTGGAGAGTTAAAATGGTTTAAAAAAATAACCATGGGACACATTATTGTAATGGGAAGAAAAACTTGGGATTCTCTACCTGGAGCACTTCCAGGGAGAGAGAATTGGATCCTCTCTAGGTCTAATTTATCCTCAAATAGTTGCCATGTATTCAACTCCTTTGATCAAATTGAAAAAGAAGCTGGCGACCGCACTATTTTTATAATCGGAGGGGGAGAGATTTACTCAAGTTTTATTTCAAAATGCGAAGAGCTTTATATAACCGAAGTTCTACAATTTATAGATGGAGGCGATGTCTTTTTCCCCCCTTTTAAAAATAAATTTGAATGTGTTGAATACCTTGAAGAAAATGAACAATTTAACCTTGGAAGATGGGTTAGGAAAAAGAAAAAAAATTAAATCAATAATACGGTTGTAAGAGCAGGTAAACAATTGGACCTGTTACTGCAACATATAGCCATACTGGAAAAACTTTTTTCGCCATTTTTCTGTGCCTTTCAATTTGACTGGTAAAGCCATATACAAAAGTAAGCAGTATGAAAGGTAGGCTCAGTGCGGCCAACAAGATATGTGAAAGCAGGATGCTAAGGTAGACAGTTCTCATTACCCCTACTTCGTTTTTCTCTTCTTCACTTACCAAACCATTATGATCTAAATCTCCGTACAAAGTTTCGGCAGTAGTAAAATGGTAAGCTACATAGGAAAGCAAAAAAATAAAGGAGCATCCCATCGCCACATATATCCATCTTTGATGGTTGATGATATCTTTCTTTTTTATGGAAATAATTGCCATTACTAAAGACAGCGCTGCAGCTGAATTTAAAATAGCATGCAAAGGCGGAAGGAAATGAAAGCTCACACCTTGCGGTAGTTGAATCTTCACCTCTCTCATTAACCCGACTAAAAATAACACCGCCGCGGTAACAATCCAAACAAGAATCGTTAACTTTTTACCAAGGGCTTTATTTTCTTTGCCCAGGATTTCATTTCCTAAATCATTCATTTTTTTTACGATCCAAACTCGAGATCAAAAGGGATAAAAATTTCTTTTTCTGTGGTTGTTTTAACCTGAGCCCAAAGACGGTATATGCCATATTTGGGCGCAGTAAAACCAAAAGAAAGAGGGCCTGTATGAGTCGTATTTTCCGAACTTGGAACATTTTCCGAAATGGGGTGCAGGTGAGCAAATCCATTCATTTCATCGTCAAAGGCAACCATGTGAGCAAAAGCACCCATGACGGGATGAAAAGTTACATTCTTTCCTTTCCTGTCCACTGCTATAAGAGTAATTATCTTTTTTTCCTCAGTGGATTCCTTGGAATCTTTTATTAACTCAAAATTAATATCTTCGTATGAGAACTCTAAGTTTTCCTGTCTGTCCTGAAAAGAAGCTCGATCACCATTGACCTTGAAAGAAGAAGAAAGCAAGACTCGTCGAGGACTTTTAAAAGGGATAAAATCAAGATACACGGAGTATTCCCCAGCATACTTTGGTGTTAAGGAAAAATGCCAAACCCCGTCGAATAAACTGTCAGCGATAGGATGAATATGATGATAATCATTTAAGGATTCATCCACTGCCAATAAATGAATTTTTTGAGTGTGGCTTAACGCTACATCAGATGAGGTAAGTGGAGATCCATCCGCTTTTTCAATTTTAATTTCAAATTTTGCTAATTGATTCATGACAACTGGGTTAACAGGTCTAAAATCAATTTTCATTGGCCATCTTCGAATGGAAAGATCCACAAAACCGGTATCATCTGAGCCACAATAGTCCAACTCACCTTCTTCATTGTAGGTTTCTTCGTGCAAAAATTCACAAGGTTCTACGGGAAGATTGCGAATAAAAATAAATAATAGAATAAAGGGAAGTCCTAACAGAATTGAAAAGGTGATTGGGTTTTTCTTCATAATTATTTCAAGCAAGCTGTTTATTGATTTACGCTCGAACCGTCTTGTAATCTAGAAAGGAAATCTTCAACCCTCCAGTTCCTTCCAGGAACTTGATAGACGATTTGCCTTTTCGAATTAATAATTATCGTACGCATTGTGTGATCTAATGGTTGGTTTTTATTATTCTCTCGAAGAATACCAAATTGACGTGTGAGGTCATCAATAACTGATTTTTTAGCCGTACATACTTTAAAATTATCCTCATTTAAGCTGTACCCTCGAGCATATGATTTTAAAACGCCAGGCGAATCAAAAGAAGGATCAAGTGTAATAGATAAAAATTGAATATGAGGGATCTGGGTCTTATGGGCTAAATCTTGGAGTTTTTTCATTTTCATAGTAGCAGCCGGGCACATATCAGCGACGGAACATCTGGAAAAAATAAAATTTAAAACAGTTACAGAGCCATCAAAAAAATCAGTTGTAATTATTTCACCATCTTGATCATACAAGGCAAATGGTGGTAAATTATCTCCAATTGTTCGTATCATTGATTCACCCATCGACAATGTATTCCGCCTTAAGAGGCGATTTACATTATCAACTCTTATTCTATCGGCGGGATTATCTGGCCAAATATTATGAAGTAAGAAAGTTTTACCAATAGAAGATGAAAACGTCTCCTGTAATTTCCCCCTGAAGATTGGTTTATTAGATAGTAAAGCAAAATCTCCGGGTTGAACTTGCATGGTATGCTCACTCCCTATACCACCAGGGAATTTTTGAGCTAAATCATTACTCCTTGCAAGTAACTCAACTTGAACGGTACTGTTGTTTGAGTCCATCGATAGGACTTTACCGCGAAATGAATTTTCATTCATTTGAGATTGAGAATTTTTAGGATTATCAACCGAACATGAAAAGCAGGCTAACAAACAATATAAAGTGAAGGTTGTGATTAAATATCGAGACATTATAATAAGTTTAGAATACTATATTTACCCTCACAAAAGAGGCAATTCGAAAGGATTTTAATTAAAAGAAGGAAATTATTTAAACTTTTTATTTTATTTATAAACTTTTTTATAAAATAAGTTATTTTAAAGTGTACTTAAAATACATGTTATTTAAAAAAACAGTAGTTAAACTCTCTGAACTAAGGTATTAGAAAATCTAACGATGTTGTTTTTATAAGTTATGACCTTGCTTGCCTCCCTTTAAATTATCATTTTAATTACAACTAATTTCCATCGTGAATAGTTATAAAAACATTACCGCCAAAACTGAATCCCCGCCCATTCAAGAAACTAATGGCATTTCCGTGCATGGTCTTTTTGAATTAACGAAACCTAGACTCAGTTTACTTTCGGTGTTTACTTCTTCCTTGGGTTTCTTGGTTCATTATCCACTCAATTACGAATTCTCTATTTTCTTTTCGCTAACAATCGGAACTGCACTTGCGGCAGGCGGTGCGGCAGCACTAAATCAGTGGATGGAAAAAGAGGAAGATTCGTTAATGCCACGAACCGCAAACCGCCCGATCCCGGCACATTTGGTTGAACCTGAACTGGCTCTCATTTTTGGAGTCTGTCTTTCCTCAGTTGGTCTCATTATATTGTGGATTGGAACAAACCCATGGGCATGCTCGCTTACTTTTTTAACCTTGGTTGTCTATCTACTTATTTATACACCTTTAAAAAAACGATCTCCTTACGCAACTGAGGTGGGTGCTATCTCAGGGGCACTACCTCCTCTAATTGGTTGGGTTGCTGCATCGGGCGAACCATCCACTTACGGTTGGATTTTATTCGGAATTCTTTTTACATGGCAACTTCCACACTTTATGGCAATCGCGTGGAATTTCCGAAAAGACTACGAAAAAGGTGGCTTTAGCCTACAAAACCTAGGAAACCCTAATGGTTATCATTTGGCACGAAAAAGTTTGGTTTATTCTTTTTTACTCACTGGTTTTGTTTTCTCACCCTATTTTATTGAAACTTCTCAACCAACACCGGGCTTGCTCTATTTTATATCAGCCTGCATTTTATCCATCTATCTTTTAATCCCATCAACCAAGTTCCTAACATCAGGTGATCGAGACAAGTCTGCTAAAAAACTTTTCTTTGTTACCATTATTTATTTACCTCTTCTCTTTGCCACTCTAGTCATTGATCGCTTTATTTGATAACATCAGAATCATGAAAATATTGTTCACCAAGCTACAAACTAAATACTTTATAATCTTTCCCGCCTTAATTCTTTTTTTTGGTGGATGCTCACGAATTGACCATAAGCAATCTGCACTCGATCCGAAAGGTCTAGTGTCCCAAAACCAATACGATATTTTCATGCTTTCCGTCTGGATTACCATCTTCTTATTCTGTGCAGTGGGTGGATGTTTACTATATGTATTATGGAAATATCGCGCCAAAACACCTGAAGAGGCTATGGAAGTTCCTCCTCAGTCCCACGGTAATTCAAAAGTTGAAGTTTCTCTGATTATCGCTTCCACAGTCATCCTCGTTATCTTAGCCATCCCAACTTTGCAGGGTGTTGTTTTAATGAATCGCGTACCTGATCCAAATGATGCGAGTACTTTGGAGAAATTAGATTTAAATAGGAGTGCGATTGATAATGCAATCACTGTCAATGTAACAGGCAAAAGGTTTTTCTGGGTATTTGAATACCCTCAATACGGAATTGTTACTGCTAACGAGCTCGTTTTCCCTACATCCAGGGCTGTAAGAATTAACTTAAGAACTGAAGATGTAATTCATAGTTTTTGGCTTCCTAAACTTGCGGGGAAAATGGATCTAATGCCCGGACAGGAAAACTTCTTATGGTTTATTGCCGACCAAGATAAAATTATTACAAGAACAGATGATAACGGAAATAAAATTAAGACTTCTATTGATGAAGCAATGCCTTCCGTTTTTAATGGTCAGATGAGAGAAAGAATTTTTGCCAAGCAGAAATTTACTGACGAATTCGAAGCAGTCGGAGGACTTTTTTACGGACAATGTGCTGAGTATTGTGGAAATTCCCATGCTTACATGTCGTTCCGAGCACTCGCACAAACTGACGAAGATTTTGACTCCTGGGTCAAAAAATTTCAAAACGCTCAAAATCCCAACTTACAGCCTTCTTCCTACAACCCTGAGAATGAATATAACAAAGGAAGCCTAGTATCCTTTCCAGACAAATCCCTAGGAGATTCCGATGTACGAGAGTTTCGAGCAGTCAAAACCATTTCTAAAGGCCAAGCTCCCAACCTAGCAAAAAAAGAATGGGTGAAAGCGAATTCCGACGACTACGAAAAAGGAAAGAAACTCTTTTCCTCTCTCCAATGCGTTCAATGTCATGCAATTAACCGAACTGGATTGGGATCAAAAGGGCCAAACCTTACCCTTTTTGGCATTCGTACCTCTCTTGCCGCAGGTTGGATGAGAAATGATGAAGAAAACCTCGTAAAATGGTTAAAGAATTCCAACGATGTTAAATTTGGAAATTTAATGTGGAACGGTGAAGGCGTGGACGACACACATCCTCTCCGAAACCTCGAAAATGAAGATGAGAAAGTTAATCAATTAGTAACTTATTTACTAGGTCTCAAATAAACCTTTAAACCGCAAACAGAGCATATCCTAACCTTTGCAAAACCATGGCTACTGAATCACTAAAATATCTAAACCCTGACTCTGAAACTGAGGTCAAAACCAAAGTTTTTCCAAGACCTGGACAGAATACTAAGGGCATCATTAATTGGTTAACCACCATAGACCACAAAAAAATTGGTATCATGTATGGGATGGCCGCTCTCTTTTTTCTCATTCTTGGGGGACTGGAAGCACTTCTCATCCGTTCCCAACTTTGGAATCACAACATGGATGTACTGACCAATCGTGAGTACAACCAAATGTTCACCATGCACGGGACTACGATGGTTTTCTTGGTAATCATGCCATTAAGTGCCGCATTTTTTAACTTCATAATGCCCTTACAGATTGGAGCACGAGATGTGGCTTTTCCCAGAATGAATACACTGAGCCTTTGGTGTTTTATTGCTGGAGGTATTGTTCTAAATTTAAGTTGGTTTTTCACAGGCGGATCCCCTGCAATAGGTTGGTTTGGGTATGCTCCCTTAACGGATACACGATTTGCTGAAGTTCTCGGAGATATGGGTCCTGATTTTTGGATTTTCTCGCTTCAAATTCTCGGCCTTGCCTCCCTTTTGGCTTCATTCAATTTTATCACCACAATTATCAATATGCGGGCTCCTGGAATGACCATGATGCGTTTGCCAGTATTTACATGGATGACATTAATCGTGAGTTTCCTAATCATACTCGCTTTCCCTGCCATTACTATCGCCCTTGTTGAACTTATGTTTGACCGCACATACGGAACAAATTTCTACGACTTTTTGGAAGGGGGAAAACCACATCTTTGGCAACATCTCTTTTGGATTTTTGGCCACCCCGAAGTATATATTCTCATTCTTCCAGCAATGGGCATTGTTTCTGAAATCATTCCTGTTTTCTCCCGCAAACCACTTTTTGGATATGGTTTGATAATTTTCTCGGGAGCAATCATCGGTTTTATGGGTTTTGCAGTATGGAGTCATCACATGTTCACCACCGGCATGGGAATTGTGGCAACTTCTGCATTTTCTATCCTTACCATGCTGATTGCGATTCCAACCGGTGTAAAAATCTTCAACTGGATAGGTACAATGTGGGGTGGACGAATTCGCTTTGAAACTCCGATGCTATTTGCTCTTGGATTCATTACTATGTTCATGGTTGGAGGTTTTACTGGGATCATGCACTCTTCCGTTCCCATTGATGCTCAGCATCAGGATTCCTATTTCGTGGTAGCTCATTTCCATTATGTACTCATTGGAGGAGCCTTATTTGGATTATTTGCAGGTTTTTATTTTTGGCTACCTAAATTAACGGGTAAAATGCTTAATGAAAAACTAGGTAAGTTTGTTTTTACTCTAATGTTTATTGGATTTAACCTCACTTTCTTCCCCATGCATTATCTTGGTATGATTGGTCAGCCCCGCAGAACCCATAGTTACAATGAAGGTCATGGTTTTGAAACTTGGAACCAAATAGCAACAATTGGGGCTTTCATTTTAGGAGTTGGTATCGTAATCGGAGTTTATCAATTTGTTACTGCCGCCTTTAACAAAAAACTCAAACCCGCTGGAAAAAATCCGTGGGATGCAAGAACTCTCGAGTGGACTCTTTCTTCACCCGTTAAGGAATACAATTTTGCACGAACACCTATAATAAAAGCACGGGATCAAGCATGGGAAAACAACTATGGTCCTGAAGAAAATCATTCCCAGAAAGAACCGCTTGATGATCACGGTGTTCATATGCCTGACCGTTCATGGTATCCTCTTATTACTGGACTCGGCTTTCTTGGCCTTGTTCTAGGAATGCTTTTTCATCAATCTGTTGATGTTAACACCGGTGAGATTATCCGTAACTATACACCTGCAATTGCTGGTGGAGTGGTTGCAATCTTAGGAATCATAATGTGGGCAATTGAAGGCCCTGCCGGGTATCACCTTTTTCCAAAAGAAGACGAGGAGTAATTTTTTTAGACCCTACATTCCAAATTTATTAAATTATGAGTGAAGCATCCGCACACGCCATTGATCATCACGAACCAGTGACAAGTACTGGAATCCCAAACAAGAAAGTTCTTATGTGGGCTTTTCTTGGTTCCGACTGTATGTTTTTTGGAACCCTTATTTCAACGCATTTAATTTATCGAAAAATTTCCGCAACTGTTGGTGGTAATTTTTTGGATATTCGGGACATATTTGATATTGAGCTTACTTCATTTAGTACATTCATTTTGTTAGCCAGCTCCCTTTTTATGGCATTGGCAGTTTCCGCTATCCACAAAGGGAACCTAAATAGCACTAGATGGATGCTCTTCGGAACAATCGTATTTGGTGCCATTTTCCTCGCCTGCCAAGTCTATGAATTCACTCACTTCGTTCATGCTCCAGGTAACGAACTCACGCTTTCTAGTTATCGAGGAGAACCTCATGTTTTTGGCTCAACCTTTTATGTACTGACCGGAACTCATGGAACACACGTTGCCATTGGAGTATTTTGGTTAATTGGCTGGTTAATTTATTCTTTTACAGGAAAAATGAGCACTGCTGATGCCATGGATATTGAATGCTGTGGTTTGTATTGGCACTTCGTTGATATAGTTTGGATTCTAATTTTCCCTGTTGTGTATTTAATGGAATACGCATTCTAACCTGTTTGGTAATTTTTAAAATTTATACATTATGAGCGGACACGCAGAAGATCCAGTACAAGAAGAAAGCAATCGTTTCTTCACATTTTTTAATTTATCCATGCTTCTTGTTGCCATCACCGGCATTGAGATTGTGATTATATATGTCAGATCATTTGAGGGTTTAACTATCATTACTATCCTTTCGGTATGTTCTGTTATTAAATTTTTTGGGGTCATGACTTGGTTTATGCATTTAAGGTGGGATAAAATTCTCAACACAATTCTTTTTTTAATGGGACTAGTGATAGCAGCATTCACTTTTTTTGCTGTAATCTACATGGCAGACAGTACTCCTGTTGTTGAGGAATTTGCAGTCTCTCCTATTGAACAGGAATGGAAGTCAGGGGTTGATTATAAAACTGGCGATTATGTAAAATTGGATGATGTTTTTTACATTTCTCAAGCGGACCACAAATCCCCTGAAAATTTCCAGGCTCAAATTTCGATCGATAACAAACAAATTTCAGCCTGGAAAAAAGTGGAAGGTATTCCGCATGAAATAACATGGAAGGTGAGCACTGGAGATATGATTGAAATTAATTCCCTCAAACCTGAAAATCCTTTTTTTCACCTGTACCATCCCACTGATACAGATAATATTGAAGGATCCAAGATTTCCTTGCTTACACAAAATGCCGCAGCTGAAGACTTTAGAATTAAGGTTCGATCCGAAGCTTCTTGGGTAGACGGTTTAAACCAATAATTTCGCCTCTTTTTATAACGAGTTCATCACGATAAGATGAATTCTCCTGTAACTCTTAGTCATTGGCACACTGAGCCTGCCCTTATTGGAGGGATTCTTTTTACATGTTGGTGCTATTCCATTATCGTTGGTCCCTACCGACGAAGTTTCTCCCCTAACCTACCCTATTCACAAAAACACACGCTGTGGTTTTCCGCAGGTATGCTAAGTTTTTACTTAGCGGTGGGATCGCCTTTAGACCCACTCGGAGAAAATTTTCTCTTTTTCGCTCACATGATTCAACATAATATTCTTATGTATGTGAGCCCTTTATTTTTGCTTCTTGGATTACCAAGGGAAATCATTGACGACTATTTAGAAAAAAAACCATTTTTGGAGAGTTTTTTAAAGTTTCTTTTTCATCCTATTATTGCTGGTTTAATGTTTACACTGGTCTTCTCCTTTTGGCACATCGGAGTATTTTATGAAGCAGCTATTAGAGACAAAACACTTCACATGGCGGAACATTTATCAATGTTTTTTACATCGGTAGCTATGTGGTGGCCGATTTGCGGTCCATCTAAAAGAATTCCTCCGATGAAGTTTGGACCGCAAATGCTCTACATTCTGGCCTTAATGCTCGGACAGACTCCTATTTTTGCCATCCTTACATTTTCCAAGGATGTCCTTTATGATACTTATTTCTATGCGGAGCGTGTGATGAATTTAAGTCCATTGGAAGATCAAAAAACTGGGGGTGTTTTAATGAAACTAGCCAATATGATTGTCTCGGTTAGTGTCCTCTCCTCCATCTTCTACAGATGGTCTAAAGAACAAGAGAATTAAACCTTTTAAAGCTACAGACGAGATACCAACAATTCCCGCTCAAAAAGCATTTCTTTAGGAAGAGATTCAGATAACTGCAAAAATAACTCTTCGTGGCGTAATGTTTGCATCCGGAGTTTTTCAGGATCAATGGACATTAATTTAATCCAATCCTCATCATTAAATTCCAAGCCGGACCAATCCAAGTCCTCTTTGTAAGGGACCCATCCAAGTCTGCCTTCATGTGCCTTCCCCTGCCCGGAAGACCTTTCGACAATCCAACGAAGAACTCTCATATTATCACGGAAGCCCGGCCAAAGGAATTTTCCATCTTCATCCTTCCGAAACCAATTAACGTGAAAAATACGGGGCTTATTTTTAAGCTTTTTACCCATCTTCATCCAATGCTTGAAATAGTCACCCATATTGTAACCACAAAAAGGCAGCATAGCCATAGGGTCACGTCTTAAATTCCCAAGCGTGCCCTCCGCAGCTGCGGTGGTTTCTGAAGCCAAGGTCGCACCTAAATAAACTCCATGATTCCAATTGAAAGACTGGTAGACTAGTGGAATATCAGACATTCGCCTTCCTCCAAATATAAAAGCCGATACAGGAACTCCCTTAGGATTTTCCCATTCAGGATCGATGGTGGGGCATTGTGAAGCCGGAGCCGTAAAGCGAGCGTTAGGATGAGCAGCTGGTGTCTCCGTAGCTGGGTTCCATTCCCTTCCCTGCCAATCAATTAATCCACTTGGTGGCTCCTTGGTTAACCCTTCCCACCAAACATCACCATCTTCAGTCAAAGCAACATTTGTGAATAAAGTGTTTTTCTTCATCGATTCCATTGCATTTGGGTTTGTCTCCCACGATGTTCCTGGAGCAACTCCAAAAAAACCTGCTTCTGGATTAATCGCTCGTAAAGAACCATTTTCATCTGGTTTTAACCATGCAATATCATCTCCAACTGTTGAAACTTTCCACCCTTTCATGGAATCAGGGGCGACGAGCATTGCCATATTCGTCTTTCCGCAGGCACTTGGGAAGGCTCCCGCAACATAAGTCTTTTCTCCTTCCGGGTTTTCCACTCCCAGAATTAACATATGTTCAGCCATCCATTCGTTATCCCTTGCCATACAAGATGCAATCCGAAGAGCTAAACATTTCTTACCCAATAATGCATTTCCACCATACCCACTTCCAAACGAAACGATTGTTCTTTGTTCGGGAAAATGGACGATATGAGTGTCGTCCGGATTACAGGGCCATGGAACATCTTCAGTTCCAGGAGTCAGCGGGCAACCAACCGAATGGAGACAAGGAACAAAGAAATCTTTATCTCCCATTACATCCAATACCTGATTTCCCATACGGGTCATAATTCGAAGATTTAAAA
This sequence comes from Opitutales bacterium, assembly GCA_028101545.1. GTDB lineage: Bacteria > Verrucomicrobiota > Verrucomicrobiia > Opitutales > Seribacteraceae > Seribacter. Next base: position 33,761 of record JAOHKZ010000022.1, read on the forward strand.
CAACATAAGGAGAATCTGTTACCTGAACCCCAAATTGAGACAGAGGGGAACCAAGAGGACCCATGCAAAAGGGTATTATATACATCGTCCGACCCTCCATAGAGCCTTTAAAAAGACGCTTCAACTTGGCACGCATTTTTCGAGGTTCCTCCCAATTATTTGTGGCACCCGCATCACCCTTTCCATAACTACAAATAAAAGTACGACTTTCGACTCGGGCAACATCACGGGGGTCTGATCGAACAAGGTAACTATTTGGTCTTTTTTCCTTGTTCAAGGCTATCATAGAGCCTTGCTTAATCATCAGTCCACAGAGTTCATCCCATTCATCTTCTGATCCATCGCACCAACGAACTTCCTTGGGCCCACACATATCAACCATTTTATCCAACCATTTAAGAAGGGCTTGGTTGTTCGTTTTACTCTTATCGAAAGTGACTTTTTTTGTATCCATAAATCTTAGTCGGTAAGGATGAGTTCATAGATAGTCAAACATTCCTCACTTTTTTAACAAAAATACATTGAATTTTAATTAATTTTATAAATCGAGTTTGCCAATCGATTCATGAAGTTATATCAAAATTAGCTGTTTATGTATGAACAGAGAAAACAAAGAGATGCTATACTTGCATTAGAAGATGGAAGCGTATTCAAAGGTTTTTCCTTTGGAGCCAAAGTTACCCTTGAAGGAGAAGCAGTTTTTAATACTGGAATGACAGGTTATCAAGAAACACTAACAGACCCGTCATATTTTGGACAAATAGTAACTATGACTGCTCCGCAGATAGGAAACTATGGTGTAAATCAAGATGATGAAGAATCCGACGGGCCCAAAGTGGCTGGCTTCGTAGTGCGAGAACTCAGCCCAGTGGTAAGTAATTGGAGAGCAACCGGATCTTTGGACGAATATTTAAAATCCAACGGTATACCCGGCATAACTGGAGTGGACACACGTGCCATAACCAAAAGAATTCGTGTTCATGGTGCCCTTAAGGCTTGTATAAGTACAGAAAGTATAAGTGAAGAAGTTGCCCTAAAACGAGCTCGCGAATGGATGGGGATAGTTGGTAAGGATTTCGTTAAGGAAGTAACCTGTGAAAAATCCTTTACCTGGGACCCTTCAGGTGAAATGAGTAAGCCATTTACCGTCGTTGGTACTAACCTTGCTTCCACTTTTGAAAAAAATACCACCCATCGACTTGTTGCATTTGATTATGGTGCTAAGCGAGCCATTTACAAAAACCTCCGCAGGTTTGGATTCGAGGTAATAGTTTTGCCAGCTAACGCAACTTCCGAGGAAGCCATATCCCATAACCCGGACGCCATATTTCTCTCTAATGGACCCGGGGACCCATCCGCACTTGAATATGCTCACAATACTATCCAAACTCTTCTTCCAGACTATCCTATCTTTGGTATTTGCCTAGGGCATCAAATTTTAACACATGCCATTGGGGCAGATACATATAAATTAAAATTTGGTCATCGTGGAGGAAACCAACCCGTTAAGAATGTAGAGTCAGAAAAAGTAGCGATTACTTCCCAAAATCATGGCTTTGCCGCGGACAAAGAAAAGCTTGAAAAAATGGGCGCTATTGTGACGGAATATAATTTGAATGACCAAACAGTATCGGGTATGAGACTAAAGAATCACCCCGTTTTCTCCGTTCAGTATCACCCGGAAGCTTCTCCTGGTCCAAACGATGCAAATCATCTCTTTCAGGCATTTCATCAATTAGTTTCCGACAATAAGAAAAACTGAGAATCTTTAACTAAACAAACTCAGTAAAAATTACATTTGGGGTATTTATCGATTTGGTTTTTTAAACTTTTAACACCAATCATTTTACTGAGTTCAAAAGATAGAAGTCATCATGAAATGCGGTATTGTATACGATGCAATTTTTAAAGAACATCAAACCGGATTAGGACACCCCGAACAGAAGAATCGAGCATCCTTTATCTATGAAAATTTAAAAGATAAAGAATTGCTTCAACAAACAGTAAGCATTCCAGTTCGGGAATGCCCATTGAATCAACTAGGATTAGCTCATGATTTAAATTATCTCCAATCATCAAAAAAAGAAATTGAACTTGGGTTATCTTCCCTAAGTACAGGAGACACTGCTATTTGTAAACATACATGGAAAGTCGCCTCTATGGCAACGGGAGGAGTTTTGAATGCTATTGATCTAGTCGTAGAGGGAAACCTCAATCATGCCTTTTGTATCACCCGCCCTCCCGGACATCATGCAAACAAAAAAAAAGGAATGGGGTTTTGTCTATTCAACCATGTAGCGATTGCTGCTCGGTATGCTCAAAAAAAACTTGGTTTAGGAAATATCCTCATTGTTGACTGGGATGTACACCATGGAAATGGAACACAGGATATTTTTTACGAAGACGATTCTGTTTTCTTTTTTAGTACTCATCAATCACCTTGGTATCCCGGGACAGGCAATCGTACAGAAACTGGGAAAGGAATCGGTTTGGGGTATACCTTAAATTATCCACTAGCTGCTGGAGCAGGTAAAAAAGAAATTGTCGATTATGCCTTTGGTTCCGAACTCATCCAAAAAATGAATAAGTTTAAACCCGAGCTTATTATTATATCAGCAGGATTTGATTCCAGGATCAATGATCCACTTGGCCAATTCCAATTACACGATCAGGATTTTTTTGAACTAACCAAAATTATTTTAGAAATAGCTAAACAATATGCCAATAACCGAGTAATTTCAGTATTGGAAGGGGGCTACAATCTGGAC
>JAOHKZ010000023.1 GCA_028101545.1 Opitutales bacterium
TAGTATGTAATGCGGCGACCCCATTTACAGAATGACTACCAACCACGGAAAGAAATGCCATTCTGATTTGACCATCGGCGAGTATTGCCATCCGATGATGCTTCTCGCTATCATTAGGCCATTTTACAGCTAGTTCTTTTTCCACAAACCTTCGATTGATCTCACGAACGATGTCCAAATGACGAGGCAAAACTTTTGCAAACAATCCTTCGCTCCAAGTTTCCAGTGCTTCGGGAAGAAGCGTATGGTTTGTATAGGCAAAAGTCCTCTGAACCAAAGCCCACGAGAAGTCCCAACTTAAATGCTCAAGATCAAGGAAAATTCGCATTAACTCAAGAATAGCAACTGCAGGGTGAGTGTCATTTAATTGAATTACTGCTTGCTTGGGAAACTCGTCCCATTTTCTTTCTTTCTTGTGAAATCTTCTAATAATATCTTGTAAAGAACAGGATACAAAAAAGTATTGTTGTACAAGGCGTAATTCCTTACCACTCTCAGTTTCATCATTCGGATATAAAACTTTCGAGATGGTTTCTCCCATTGCCTTTTCACGAACTGCTTCAACATAACCGCCTTGGTTAAAGATTTGAAAGTCAAGTTGTTCGGATGCTTTTGATTCCCATAGTCGAAGAAAATTAACTGTTTTAGCTCCGAATCCAACAATGGGGAGATCGTAAGGAATACCATCCACTGTTTTTGTATCTACCCATTGTGGGGAATAATTTCCCAGATCATCATAACCATGTTCCACCCGTCCGTACAAATGAACCTTTTGAGCATACTGAGGACGTACAATTTCCCATGGATTTCCATTTTTCAACCAATCATCTGGCTTTTCAATTTGTCTTCCATTTTCAAATTCTTGTTTAAAAAGCCCAAATTGATAATGTATACCATACCCAACTGCCGGTAAGTCCATCGTGGCCATAGAATCGAGGAAGCAAGCGGCCAAACGGCCTAAGCCGCCATTACCCAAACCCATATCATGCTCCTCTTCACATAGAACATCAAATTCGAAGCCAAGTTCACTCAAAGCTTTCTCGACTGCTCCTTTTAATCCCATATTGGAAAGATTTACATTGAGCAAACGCCCCATTAGGTATTCCAAACTTAAATAATAAACCCGCCTTGTATCTTGCTTGCTATGTTCTTTCTGAGTTTCGATAAAACGATCAATCATCATTTCGCGAACAGCAAGAGATGTAGCCATCCAAAGTTCAGATTTTGTTGCACTGCCTAAATCCCGGGCAAGAATTAATCTAAGTTGGTGCTTAATTGCTTTTTTTACATCAGCAACTAGGGACGAATCTGGCTTTTCAGCGTGCATTGGGTTTGATCGAGAGAGAGTTTTTTGAGTCATAAATAAAGAGACGGAATTTATATCTCAACGCACAGTTCGTGCCAACCCTCTAATCTCGGGGAGGATGTGTAAAATTTATTTTGCTAAAAAACTATACTCTATTCGACGCTAAATTTATGCAAGGTTCTATGCTTATAAGTTTCGCCAGGGCGAAGTACGCAACTCTTCCAACCATCTTCTCCCTGATGATTTGGACTATCTGGAAAAACCTGAGTCTCAAGGCACAAGCCCGAACGGAAGGGGTAAATCTTTCCTGACTGACCTGCATAACTTCCGTCTAAATAATTTCCAGAATAAAACTGGATACCAGGTTGATCAGTATAAATATCCATCTTCCTACCAGAGCCAGGATCGCGGAGAGTTGCAGCATGATTCATATCATCAATCGATTTTCCTCCTGAACGAATAACCCAAGTATGATCGTAGCCCTTACCATACTTTATTTGATCATGCTTTGCTTCAATTCGATCTCCAATTACAAATGGTTTCGTAAAATCAAAGGGACTGCCAGACACTTTTGAAATAGATGTCGGAATATTAGTTTCATCTGTAGTCACATATTGATCGGCATAGACGGTGAGTTCATGATCTAGAATTGTAGGGTCTCCCTCCCCTGCCAAATTAAAATAGGTATGGTTAGTTAAATTAATGACGGTTGCTTTGTCGGTAGTGGCAGAGTATTCAACCTTCAATTCATTTTCATTTGTCAAAGTATAAGTTACTTTTGATGTTAAATTCCCCGGATACCCCTCATTTCCATCGGGACTACGCATCGTAAAAACAACACCAGTACCCGTATCCAAGAGCTTAGAGTTCCATACCACTTTATCAAAGCCTATTTCCCCACCATGAAGATGGTTAGGTCCATTATTGGTGGCTAATTGATACTCCTTACCATCCAAACTGAACTTCCCTTCAGCAATACGATTCGCATAACGCCCAGCAGTACAGCCAAAATAAGGACTTTTTTCGCGATAATCATTTAAATTGGAGAATCCCAATGAGATGTTTGAAAAATTACCATTCCTGTCAGGAACTAGAATTTCTTTAACCGTAGCACCATAATCAAGCAAAGTAACCTGCATTTTGTTGGCGTTGGTAAGCACAAATAAACTAACCTTTTTTCCATTAGGCATTTTACCGAATGATTTCTTTTCAACAGTCATTGCTTTTTTGAGTAATTTTTTATTTTCATTTAAGCCTAGTTTTGCCTTACCAGTCTGATAAATCTTTTTACTTTTATCCGAAAGGTAGGACTTGCTGCTAACAAAACCATCCTTGGTTTTCTGGGAAAATTCTGAAAAAGTGCATCCTCCCATAATGGGGAATATAGAATAAATTATAACGGAAAGATAAAAATATTTGATCATGGAATACTTTTGTATTGAAAGAGCTTCTTTTGAAAGAAAAAAATCATAATTTTCTGCGAAATCTATTTTCAAAGTCACGGATAGGAAGTTCATAGTAAATGGGTCTTCCTTGGGGACAAGTGTAGGGGTTTCGACAGGAAAGGAGTTGATTGGCCAGTCGAATGATCTCATTTTCAGTGTAGCGCCCGGTTGAGCCAAGATTTTTAGTTGCTTGTTTTATCATTGCTTCCTTCGCATAATTTTCAACTTTCTTCGTCCCTCCGGATTCATTAGCAATTTCTAAAAAATCGCGAAGATAAAGAATTGCGGTTTCCGGATCTAACCAAATTGGACATGCTTCTACTCGGAAAAAATTTCTACCAAACTCTTCAATCACAAAACCAATTTCAGATAATTCTGGCAGGCATTCTTGCAAAAAGCCACTTTCTGCACCATTCAATTCAATCGATTCAGAAAAAAGTAGAGACTGACTACACATTTTTTCTTTATCCAGAAATGAATCCTCAAGCTCCTCGAATCGGATTCTCTCATACGCTGCCCGACAATGAAACACCACCACCCCTTGAGGGGTAATAAATAAAGCCATATCTCCATGGCTATGATCAACTAAACGCCAAGTTGCATGAACTTCGTCACGCAACCCGACCACCTTTGCTGTATTGGAAGGAGAAGTAACTTTACTAGGTAAAGCATCTGTTTTTTCTTTTTCTCCAATTGGATCTGTAATGGATCTGACCGTTGAGAGATTAAGCTCGGGCTTTTGTTCCGTAATTCCAAAAGCTTGCGTAGAGTCTATTGGTTTAAATCTTTCCAATAATTGATCGTCAATCTTAGGAACCATTTCTCCAGAGATCGAATCTTTCTCGAATTCAATTTTTTGTGCCTCTGGAATAATTTCACCCGAGATCTCTTTAATTGATTTCAAAATGGATTCGATCAAAAAAGTACGCACTTTCATTTCCTCGCGAAACCGAAGCTCCCTTTTTGCAGGATGAATATTAATATCCACCTGACTAGAATCAATATTTAGAAATAATACAGCAGGAGGGAAACGCCCCTTCGGAGCATAAGTGTGGTACGCTTCCAATAAGGCATAAGACATCGTTTTACTCTCAACCGGTCTTCGATTTACATAAAAAAGCATTTCTTTTCGAGTCGGTCTACTATAACCCGGTTTACCCAATAATCCACCAAGCTGCATTCCCTCTGACTCTACCTCTATTGGTGCAAGACATTCAGATAATGACTTACCAAAAATTTCGCGCACTCGATCAATTAAATTCTCACAGGCAGGAGAACGGAATAATGTTCGGGTACCTTCAATAAGTGAAAATGTAATTCCTGGATGAGCCAATGCATATAACTTGGATAAATGAATAATATGAGAAGACTCAGTATTTTCAGTTTTAAGAAACTTTCTTCGACCAGGAACGGAATTAAAAAGGTGGGCAACTTCAATGCGAGTACCCTTTGGCATTCCACACTCTTTCACATGAACCATTTTTCCCCCGTTTATCAAAATTTCATTTCCTTCCCGGCTATCCTCCGTTCTCGTACGAAGCGTAAATCGACTAACGCTAGAAATCGAAGGAAGAGCTTCACCTCGAAACCCAAAGGTTTGAATTTCATCCAAATCACTTGCCTTTCGAATTTTACTGGTCGCATGCCTTTCCAGACAGAGCAAAGCCTGATCTGAGGTCATGCCAAAGCCATCATCCTCAACCCGCAAATATGACTTCCCTCCGTTACGAAATTCAATTTCAATTTTTTTGGCTCCTGCGTCGATGCTATTTTCAATTAATTCTTTAACCACGGCAGCAGGCCTCTCAACNACTTCACCCGCCGCAATTTGATTAGCGACTCGGTCAGGAAGTATTCGAATTTTTGCCATCATCTTTTCGTAAAGCTAAGGCTCAAACCTGCCAATGGGAAAATACATTTTTTTACATTCATGCTTGGGAAAAACTCTCTTCTCTGACATGAAACTTGGTAATGCCAAATCAATTATCTGATCAATCAAGTCTTTACCTTAAACAACATGCCAATCAACCTGTCCAATGGATGCCATGGACACAGGAAGCTTTTGATATGGCTGAAAAACTAGACAAGCCGATCATTTTATCAATCGGCTATTCAGCCTGTCATTGGTGCCATATTATGTCGGTTGAATCTTTTCAGGATCCCTATGTTGCTTCGATTATGAACAGACACTTTGTTTGTATCAAAGTAGATCGTGAGGAAAGACCGGATATCGATCAAACCTACTTGGAAGCAGTGCGAATGTTTAACCAATCTGCAGGTTGGCCGCTCAATGTTTTTTGCCTTCCAAATGGACGCCCTTTTTGGGGTGGGACTTACTTTCCCAAAGAAGATAAAGGACAGGAAATAGTTCCATGGCCACAGGTATTAATGAGGATTGCCGAACATTACAAAAGGGAGAAAGGAGAATTAGAAGAGAATGCTAATAATGTGGTTAGCAATTTACTTCATGCAAACAACGCTCTTTCTTCTAATGCAAACGAATGGAATAATGAACTCCTTTTAAGTGCGGCTAAAAGTATATGCGATAGTCATGATGACAAAGAAGGAGGATTTACACCGGCTCCCAAATTCCCTTCTCCAATGAAAATTGATTTTTTGCTCTCGATCCGAGAATCGCAAGCTGTCCGCTTAAATGAAAATTTTGCAAATAAAATTGATCTTTCAATAACTACCACACTATCCAAGATGGCATTAGGAGGAATGTATGATCAAGTTGGTGGAGGTTTTTTCCGATACAGTGTGGATTCTCAATGGCAAGTTCCTCACTTTGAAAAAATGCTATATGATAACGCTCTGCTCATTTCAACCTACTCTCGGGCATATCAAAGATTCAACAAGCCCATTTTCAAAAAGATTGTAGAACAAACGATTGAGTGGCTAAATCACAAAATGGCGGACGGAGATGGTGGCTTTTTTTCATCAGTTAGTGCAGATAGTGATGAAGGAGAAGGTCAATATTATTTATGGACATATGAAGAAATTGAAGGAATTCTAGGAAGCATTGATGCACCTAAATTTGCAGATGCATTTGGAATAGGCCCAGAAGGTAATTTCGAAAGTGGTAAATCCCTCCCTGTGCGAAAAAACCAAGATGAGGAAGAAATATTATTTTTTAGAATATTAGAAAAAAAACTCCTGCAGAATCGCGAAAACAAAACAGAACCTACCAAAGACAAGAAAAGAATAACCTCATGGAATGCACTTCTAATTAGGGGACTAGTTGATGCTGCTCGAGCATTCAACCGAAAAGATTGGCTACAAAAAGCGATTGATTTGAATGAATGGATGACCAATGATCTCACAATAAAAGGTTCTGGGATTTCTTCAATCTTGTTTGAGAACCAAAAACTTTCCCCGCTATCATTTCTTGATGATTTTGCATTTTGGGCGGAAAGTTTACTTAACCTTAGTTCAATTAGTGATTGGGCAGAAAAAGGAAGTTCCCAAAAATTTATTAAACAAGCAGAAAAAATAACCCTCTCAGCTCTTAAAAACTTCAAGGGCGATGAGCTATGCGGTTTATTCTTTAGTAAAAAAGAAAAAAACGATCCAACTCAGGTTCGAAAAAAGTTTTGGTATGACAATGCTACACCTTCAGCCAATTCCTCATTCCTACGGGTTTTCTCTACTCTTTATGAATTAACTAACAATTCTTCATGGTTACAAGAATATAGGGAAGCACGAGCTGGGTATACAAATCTATGCAAGCAAGCTCCGCACGGAATTGGACACGCACTTGCATCTATTGCAGAAATGGAAGTGGGCATATGCTCTATCTCCTGTAACACTGAACAGGTGGATGAAATTTTACTAAAAATTTCCCAAAAACCTTACCGAGCTATTTTCGTATCAATATTTGATGAAAAGGAAAATAATGAAATTAGACTTAGGATTGGAGATAAATTTGAAGAGAAAATGAATAATGTCACCAAATCTATTGATATGATTTTTTCGTAAAATTTAAGAATTCTTTTCTTTCTCAATCAGTCGGCTCAAAGATCGACCATCCTCTTTGACGACTTTCTCAGCAATATCCATAATATTATAGCTTTCGTCCTGCAATGAAGCGTGGGCAACTTGAATTGCCGCTCTAATCAATTTTGAATCAGTCTTTATTCGTAAACCAGTTCGAGACATAACTCGCTCAATTCCATCGAGCAAAGAAAGATCTTCCTGTGTTAAAGTTATCGTTCGAACTACTCTTTTAGGCAAACTAGACGCTGATTTTTCTTCCATATTTAAAGTGTTACCCGAAGATAAAATACATGTAAAACATAAATACTCCAAATCTGCAATTAACTAAATAGAAAAGGGATTCTTAAGCAGAAATCAAATTCTTCAAAAGCTCTTCCAATGTTCTCACATCAGCAGAAAACTTTCTGATACCTTCTGCAAGTTTTTCGGTAGCCATGGCATCTTCATTAAGAAGAAAGCGAAAACTTGGTTCAGTTATTTCCATTTTCTCAATAGGCGAATTCTTTGCCATCCGCTCATTTAGTTTTACATCAATGGAAGAAAAATCATTCTGCATTTCTTCAAGAAACTTGGGACCAATAGTAAGTAAATCGCAACCGACTAACTCTTTAATTTCTCCAGTATTTCTAAAACTTGCACCCATGACCTCAGTTGGATACCCAAATTTTTTATAATAATTGAAAATCTGAATAACAGATTGAACTCCAGGATCATTGATACCTTCAAACTCTTTCCCATACTCTTCACGATGCCAGTCTAGGATACGACCAACAAATGGAGAAATAAGTTGCGCCCCTGCTTCTGCACAGGCGACAGCCTGAACTAGAGAGAACAATAAAGTCATGTTGGTATGAATACCTTCCTGTTCTAAAACTTTTGAGACTTCCACCCCTTCCCATGTGGTGGCCAGTTTAATAAGAATACGGTCACGAGAAACTCCGTTTTCTTCATAAAGAGATATAATGGAGCGAGCTTTTTCTAAACTGGCATCGTAATCAAAGGACAAACGAGCATCAACCTCCGTTGAAACTCTTCCTGGCACGACCTTTAAAATAGACAAACCAAACTTAACCAAAAGATGATCCATAACCCGATCAACATCCTTAATTCCATTCGATTTCGCAGATTTAACAACCTGCTCTACTAGGCTCGAATACTCTTCCTGCTTGGAAGCTTTTAAAATTAGACTTGGGTTTGTGGTGGCGTCCCTAGGTTCATACTGCTTTATCGAATCAAAATTTCCCGTGTCAGCAACAACTATGGTGTGTTCCTTTAACTGATCTAAGACTGAAATAGACATAAAGAAAAATAATGAAAAGCAATGGGTTGCCTATACAGAATTTCTATTTAAACAATTCAAGTCTTCAAAAGATCTTGTCAATCTTTCAACAAAAGCGGTTTCTCCACTCCTTAGCCATGCTCTTGGATCATAAAACTTTTTGTTTGGCTTGTCGTCTCCGTCAGGATTCCCCAACTGCCCCTGTAAATAGTCTTTATTGGTATTATAATAACCATGCACACCATCCCAAAAAGCCCATTGCATATCGGTATCCAAATTCATTTTAACTACACCATAACCTATTGCCTCACGAATTTGTTCGCGTGATGAACCAGAACCTCCATGAAATACAAAATGAATAGGACGATCGGACAAATTGTGCTTATCTTTTACGTACTGCTGAGAATTGAGTAGAATTTTGGGAGTCAATTCAACATTCCCAGGTTTATAAACCCCATGAACATTTCCAAAGGCGGCAGCTACAGTAAATCGATTGCTCACCGCAGATAAAATTTCGTAAGCTTGATTAACTTCCTCGGGTTGAGTGTATAAGCGGGAAGTATCAATATCAGTGTTATCAACACCATCCTCTTCTCCTCCTGTTACTCCCAGCTCAATTTCAATCGTCATACCTATTTTGTTCATTCTTTCAAAATAAGTCTTGCAGGTACCAAGGTTATCCTCAATTGGCTCCTCTGATAAATCGAGCATGTGCGAACTGTACAAAGATTTTCCTTTCGTTTCGTAAAACTTTTCCCCAGCATCCAATAAACCATCAATCCAAGGAAGCAATTTTCTAGCAGCATGGTCAGTGTGAAGAATAACAGGAACATCATAAGCCTCAGCCATAGCATGGACATGCATAGCACCTGAAACCGATCCAGCAATCGCAGCTTGCTGTCCCTCGTTAGATAAACTTTTTCCTGCGTAGAAAATTCCTCCTCCATTCGAAAATTGAACCATGACTGGAGAATTTAATTCTGCCGCTGTTTCAATAACAGCGTTAACCGAATTGGTTCCAACAACATTAACTGCAGGAAGTGCGTAATTGTTCTCAAGAGCATCATCGAAAATTGCCTGTACATCGTCTCCGGTAACTACTCCACCTTTGAATTTTTTACTCATAATATTTGAATTAGAATTAAAATGATCCTTTTATTTCCCATATCTCCTGAAATCAGGCAAAACTAAAAAACAAAGAACTTCTTTTATTTTCATTTGATAATTTATTTATTTATTAAGAAATTCACTCAAATCACCTGAACCGAGTGCTTCCTCAACTTCATCTAATTTAATAAAAGTAGTTCTCGTGTGGGGTAATTTGTAACGTTTAAAAACACCTTTATCCAACAAGTAATAAAGCTTTCTTGAGGAAATCCGAAGAACCTTAGCCGCCTCCGAAATTCTGAGTATTTTGGGAGTGGGTGGTTTCCTTAAATCATTTAAAAAGCCTTCCTGTTGTCGTACTGAACGCTCAATATTCTCTATCTTATTATCAATCGCATCTAAACGATCTTTAATTTCATTCAGTGCTAGGAAAATAATCTCATTTTCAATTTCAGTAGATCCCCGAATTCCCAATTCCTGCTCTTTTTCATTCCTGAATCGAACCGCATCAATCCGACTGCGGAAATATTTACGGTGTCTTTTTTTTCGATAGACCCATGTTATACAGTGTGGAGACGCACGACCGCTTGCCAAAGAATAAGATACCTTCATTTTAAATTGAGCATTGAATTCATGAAAGGATCCTATAAAACTATATACCTTCCCCTTACTCAACCCTTAAGAATTATTAAAAAAATGAGTGAAAAGAATTTCCCAGAGGTAATTAAAGAAATACACAATAAAGACGACCGATTTGGCAAAGGAGCTTATTACTTCATTCGCGAAGCACTGGATCATACCCTGAAAAACCTTGAAAAGGAGGATCGAAAAAATAAAGGACATGTTTCAGGAATCGAGTTGCTTAATGGCATTCGAGACTACGCGCTTGATCGCTTTGGTCCAATGACGATGACCCTAATGGAGCACTGGAATATCTCCAAGTGCAGAGACTTTGGAGATATTGTCTTTAATCTTGTTGATCACGGAATCTTAGGAAGAACTGAAAATGACTCACTAGAAGACTTTGAAGGCGGTTATAATTTTAAGGAAGCATTTGAATATCCATTCCATCCCAAAGATCAAAGTAACTCTGAATTAAATTAGGCAAGCTTGGATCAACCTACTACAAACACATACAATATTAAAACTAAGACAATAATACCTAATCCTGAATAAAAATTTTTAACATTTGCATAATTTTTACCAGTGCCAAAAGCACCTCCTGAACAAGTATCGATTTCATCTTTAAAATCATTAGTTTCTCTACAAACTGGACAATTTGGACCATCTTTAGAGTGCCATTCAAAATCACAAAGTGTACAAATCTTAAACATTTTATTATATGATTGGGGCAGTAGACCAAATCCTACGATGAGATTTATCTTGCTCAACGCCCTGTTTATAGCAAGAAAAGAATTATAGCTTTAAATAATGAACTTCTTTTGCCTTAAAAAGGACTTAAATAAAATTAAAAGCTCAAGAATTTTAAGATTTTTGGTTTTTATGGTTTTGCTAAAGTCATCCGAATTTAGCCAAAGTCACCTCTCCGCTGAATCTCCCTTAAATGAATCTCTTAACACTATTCAGGCAAAAGCCCTTAATGGAGACGCGCATTATCAGGGAATACTTGGGCTTTTTCACAAATTTGGGGAACGTGGCTTGGCAGTTGATATTCAGGAAGCAGAAAGGTGGGCGAAATTAGCAGCAGAAAAGGATGGTGCAATTGGACTCTGTGCTCTTGCTGCAATTTCTTTGGAAAATGGAAAAACAAACCAGGGACGCTTTCTCTATGATGAAGCTTATCTGCATTCTAACTTGTTAGCATTGGCAAAAGATAAAGATCCATTTGCACTGTATTGCCTCGGAATGATTGAAATCGACAACCCTCCGAGAAACTTCTCCAAGGCAATTAGGCATTTAGAAGCTTCTGCAGAAATGGGTTTTGCTTCTGCACAGGCAACTTTAGGAATGATTAATTTCACTGGTATTGGTGTAAAGAAAAACACTAAACTAGCCATCAAATGGTGCTCTAGAGCTGCCAAAGTAAAACTTCCTTTAGGAATGTTTTATTTAGGGATGGCTTATTCTGTCGGCGATGGAGTTGAAAAAAATGACGATTTTTCAATTCGCTGGATTCGAACGGCTGCAGACAGAAACTTAGTTATGGCACAACTTACCTTAGGAATGAAGTATGCAACCGGAGATGGTGTAAAGAAGAGTTTAGAAACAGCTATCAACTGGTTACATCGTGCATCGGTAGGAGGGTCTCAAGAAGCTAAACTGCAACTTAGAAAATATGAAAATCATCTTGAAAGGCTTAAATCACCAGCTGCTGTTTATATTCCAGATAACCAAAAAAAATCTATATCAACACTTGCTGAATCTGATCTAAGCCTTGGCGAAGAACAAAATAAAATTACAACCTCAGAAGTCATTCCAAAAACTTTAGACAGAAGCACAAATAACTATGATGCTGATTTTGATGCAGTTAATTCGGCCATGTCTGTTCTCACAGTTGAAAAGAACAGAGAAAAGGCAAAAAGCTTGTTAGAACTTCCAGCAAAAAATGGTAATTTTTTAGCCTCGAAGCATTTGGGTCTTATATATTACAAAGAAAATAACTACAAAACCGCATTTGATTGGTTTAATGTTGCCGCTAAAGGAGGAGACAGTGAATCCTTTCGATATATTGGTATCATGTATTTTCTTGGACAAGGTGTAAAACAGGATTATGAGCAAGCAAAACATTGGCTTACTAAGGCCATCAAGACAGGAGATCTTGAAGCAACAAGATATATCAGAATATTAGATTCGTTCTAATTTTCTTTTATTCAGCCCATGCAGCATCTCTTAAATCTAAACTAATTTGATTAAAACCGGGTCTTAAAACTATTGGTTTAGACCAAACCACCCCAACTTGCCCCAATGTCGAAGCACCAACAATAAAATATTGACCCGTTTCAATATTCTCGATGCTAGCTTCACCAATTGAATTTGTTTTAATCCTTGATAGACTTGAATTAGCAAGAGCATTTCTTATTGCTGAGGAAACGCCAGGATATCGGTAACCACGCTGAATTGATCTTGCCCATAATTCTGCTGAGGAATCAATTCCCTGAGAAAGTGGTATACGAATACTAGATTGCCTTAAGATAGTTTCTAAATTGTCTCGTGAGACAAAAAACTCAGTAAAGCCTGCGGGTCTATTTTTGTTATTTAGAAACTGGACTTGAGCTTTAAGTTGAAGGGAAGCATCACCAGATGGAATATTTTGCGTTCTAGGTGAGACTGAAGAAGTAGATAGAAGCCCGACCGAAGGTGGAGTTTGCGGACGATAAGGTCTTGAAATTCGAGAAGGAATGGGAACGGAAGTATTAGAATTTAAATTCCTAAAATTTTGACTATTGGTCACTTGAACATTCCTTGGAGATGAGACTTGAAAAGTGGATGAAGGTGAGGCTTTACTATTTTTAAGAATTTGAATAGCTCCCCGAGCAGCAACTAATGCATTTTCAAGAGATGAAATCCTTGAATTAGCATTATTTAATTCTTCGTTTAACAATTGAACTTTTATGTTAGATGACTGTCCACGTTCAAGTACGCCTTGTTTGATATTTCTTGCTTCAGCTAGTTGATTTCTCAAATCCTCAACTTTTGATCTTTCCTGATCTAATTGAATTTGTGCAGTAAGATTTTTTTGGTTAAGATCACGAATTTTTCTATCTAATTCATCTCTTTGTGGTATTGCACTGCTTGAAATTAATTGAGATTGAAGCCTTTGATTTTGCTCCCTCAAACGCATAATTTCTGCACTATCTGCAGCATTTGTAGGGTTGTTCACAATGACCGGAGCGACAGGGTAATTAGGGATCGCAGAAGGAATACCACGATTTTGAGATTCAGATTCCCTTATCCTATCCTCAAGTAAAGCGATTTTTTGATTTAGCAATTGAATTTGGCTTTCAGAACGCTGAAGGTTCATTTTTGATTTCGCTTCACCATCACGAGCTAATTGCACAGAACCTTCTAAACGAACTACTTTAGCCCTCAGAGCAGAATTATCTGGTTGAACACCAGGAGCAGCCATTTGGGCACGGACCAAGTCTTCCCTTAATCTCGAAACTCGATTATCACGTTCACCAATTATCCCCCTAAGATTAGAATTTTCTTTGGATAATTCGCTTAAACGATTTTCTAAGTTTTGCTTATCCAAATCAGCTTCTAATTTTACGCTTCGAGAAGGAAGAGAGTTCTGAAGACGACGATTTTCATCTTCTAGAACAGCAACCTGTTCTTTCAATTTTGAAAAATCACCCATTGCTGTTTTAAATTCGTCATTTAATCTAGAACTATCGTTTTGCTTTAGTGCAAGTTCTGCCTGTAGATCCTGCACTCTTGGGTCCTCAATATTTCTTGCGAAAAGTAAATCTTGCTGAAGGAGAAGAAGCTCCTTTTGTAATGATTTAAAGCGAGGGTCATTGGCTAAATTAGGAGGTGTATCTGAACTTTTCTGATCACTAGCTTCTGCCAAAAGAAACTCCATTTCTTTTCTCAACTCTTCTGAATTACGAAGTGCATCAGTCAAATTTCTTATTCTCATTTGTGCTTCATTCTCTGCAGTTTCTGCATCCTCCAACAATTTTTTAAATTCAGGAGTTTCAGTGCGATCTGGGGCATTACCTGCAGATTCAATTAATGCCAATCTACGTTTCGTTTCTTCAAGTTCGGTCTGCATTTCAACGCTTTCTGCAACCGCACCCTGTAGCTCATTTTGCAAGTTTGTAAGCAAATCATCGTTATTATTTTGAGGTAAAGTTTCAGCCTTGGCAATTTCTAGTTCAGATTTCAACTGTTCAATTTCGCGTTGAAGAGAAGTTCTTTCCTCATCGGAAATAGTTGATTGCCTAGTTTCTTCCTTAGCAATAGGTTTTTCTTTTTTCGCAGCAGAAAGTTTCATCTCTGCTAACTCTAACTTATCAGCCAAAAGCTCCATCTGTTCGTTAAGAGAAGACGCGATTTCTAATTCAGCTTCTTTTTCAGTCATCTCAACTATTGCCTTTTCTAATTCTTCTTCAAGTTCACTTTGTTTTTGATCTTTATCCCTCAAGAGGGACTTTAATTGATTAATTTCAATCTCTAAATCTTGCTGCTTATCAAGATTACTGCTAGGGGTTTGTTCATTTTCAATAGTTTCTATTTTTGACAAAGCTAAAGACAATTCATCCTTCAGTGAGACTCTCTCCTTCTCTTCTAATTGAGTTCTAGCAATCAATTCATCAATTGTTTTTTGTGCTTCAAGAAGTTCATTATCTAACCTGATCAAATCTTCTGTTTTTTGAAGTTCGCCTTTAGCAAATTCTTTTGAACTATTCTGATTATCAAGTGCTCTGGTTAATTTTTCCTGAAGATTAGATTTTAGTTCAATTTCTGATTCCAAGGAAATTTGCAGATTTGTTATCTTTTCCTCAGCGTTCGCTAGTTTGTTCTCTAATTTGACTAATACTTCATGATCTACTTTTTCATTAGATGATTCTTTGGTAGCTTTAACAATAGCGGACAGACGATTTTGGGCTTCCAAAAGTTGGTCTTCAAGATCCGCAACCATTGCAATCTTGTTATCGTCCAAAGACTTTTCTTGAACTGACTTGCTTGTCATTAAAGAATTTGATTGGGATATTTCGTTTTCAAGCTTAGCAATTCTAGTTTTTAAATCCTGATCTCTCCCCTCTAAATCCTTTAGCTTTTGGTTTGCATCTGACAACTCACTTTCTAGTAATTCGATTGTCTTATTTTTGGTTGCGGCATTCTTGGAGATTTCTTGTTGGAGAACTTGATTTCGATTCTTCTCTGCAGCAAGTTCTTCTTCCAAATTGATAATTGATAATACATCATTATCTTCGACCATTCCTGCTCTTTTTTCCAACTGAATAATTCTTGCTTTTGACACAACTAACTCTTCAGTCAAAGCAGAATTTGCCTTTTGAAATTCAACACCTGCCCCTGCTCCTTGGTTTCGTAATAGAACAATTTCAGACTCCAAATCATCAGCTTTCTTCATTAGATCTCTTTTAATATCCTCCGAACGCTGAAGTTCTAATAATTGAGATTCCATTGAATTGGCTAGCTCAGTTCGCAAATTATCGACCTGAAGGTTGACTTTTTCTGATTCTTCAAGGCTCTCTTGCAAAATCTTAATAGTTCCGAGTGCTTCCTGAAGTTGAGAAACAGCTTGCTTTGTCTCGACAGACTCACCAATTCCTGCTGATTTCATTTTGGAAATTTCCTTGCGAGCTTCGTCCAACTCATACTTGAGATCAAGTACTAGTTCTTTCGATTCATTAGTCTGATCTGCCTGGTTTTCCTGTTCTGACAATAATTGATTACGAGTATTTTCAAGTTGTAACTCTAATGTACTCACCATCTCTGCAGAGTCCTGTTTCAATCGTTCATTATCTTCATTAGCAAAAACTAGTTCAACTTTGGCTTGATTTAATTCCTCACGAAGAGAGTCAACAATCTGATCCAAACTTCCAGATTGGGAGTTCTGAGTTTTTTTTGTTTCCTCTAAAACAGTATTTAGATCCTCAAGTTGTCCAGCTATTACCTTTACCACTTCAAGCTCTTCCTTAAGTTTTTTAGCTTCTTCTTTGGCTTGATTAAGTTCTAAATCTTTGCCTTCCAAATCAAGTTCCCTTCTAGCTAACTGATCGATAGCTCTTTTTTGCCTAATAACCGCCGCATCCAATTCAACTTGTAAACCATCTATTAACTCAGTAGCCTTACTCTGCTCTGCTTCAAATCTGTCGGATAGGCTCCTTATACGAGCTTCAGAATCAGCAAGATTTCTTTCCATCTCGTCCACAAAGGGTATTGCTGGCAACTTACCTAATGAAGCATCCCTCAATGAATCTTGAGTCAGTTGGGCATCCTCTTCAAGCCTTTGGATCGTAGTTGCGTATTCAAATTCTTTTTGAGCTATCTTCTCTTGGGACTTTTCGAATTGTAACTTGGTTTTCTTTAATTCCAATTTTGAAATTTTTAACTCGTCTTCCAAAGAT
Organism: Opitutales bacterium; assembly: GCA_028101545.1. Lineage (GTDB taxonomy): Bacteria > Verrucomicrobiota > Verrucomicrobiia > Opitutales > Seribacteraceae > Seribacter. The sequence goes on from JAOHKZ010000023.1 coordinate 16,192, forward strand.
GCAACTAATTCAATTAAATTTTGCATTTCAGATCTGTTCAAAGATTTAGCTTTCACTACCTCACCTTTGGCTGCATTAAGATCTATTAAAAGTTTATTAACATACTCAGGACTAACGCTACGACTTGGAGAATCACCCAGTTCTTCCATGGAACTTTTAAGCTTTTCCAATTGGCTCTCAAGAGCATCTTTTTCGTTAAGCTCAACTTGCATCCTGGTAATCTCTCCCAATGCTTTTCGAAGTTCATTTTGTAACGCAAGATAATTTTCCTGAGTAGAATTCTTTGGTGCCATTTTTGCCATCTGAAGAGAACGTCTAGCTTCATTTAATTCTCTCTCGAGGGTTGCTAACTTTAATGAATCCGAACTGGAAGTAATGGATGCCGTCCTAGCCTTATCGAGATCTTGTCTCGTTCGTTCCAATTCGTTTGTAACTGACCTGATCATAGCATTTGATCGTTCTTGTTCAACCAAGAGAGTTTGCCTTGATGCGCGCAGATCTTCCCGTGCAAGCATTAACTCTTTTTCCATTCGATTTATCTTACCACTAACACTTTGAGCAGTTGGTCTTTGTCCATCTTCATCTTGCCATAATGAATTTTTTGTAGATTCTAATTCACGAGCTAACATTTGGGTTTCCTTTAAACTAGTTTGTAAAGAAACAATTTCTCTGTAAGCCTTTCTCAAATCACCATGCAAATCAGAGCTATCAGCAGAAAGTTCATTTTGTACTGATTTTGAGACCGCTAACTCCGTTTTCAGACGATTAATGATTTCTGAAGAATTATTCTTCAAATCATCTCCCTCGGAAAGTTTAACAAAACCTGCGTCGGTATTAATGGCAGGTGCAAAAGGATTATTTGTGCTGAGAGGGATTGCTTGCTTTGCCTTAATTGCATCAGTAATCTGCTTAGATTTAGCAGAAAAAATTTGGGGGGTCTCAGAGTTCTTGGGTGCAGATGGAATAGCTTTGCTTGCCAACCTGTCACTTTCGACTTTTATCTTTGTAAAAGCATTTTCTACTTCACTAATCGCACTTTTAGATATACTTGAAATTGCATCGACCTCAGTCTCAGATCGCATTAAGTTTTCTCTTAATACCGACAGTGCTGGCGAAGCCTCATCTAAACGCCCAGCAAAGTTTTGTTTTAAATCTTCGAATATTAAACTAGCCTCAGCAATTCGGCTTTTGACGGATGAAATTCCTTGTTTGATTTCTTTGGATCGAATATTCCAATCACTTTCGGCTTTGTTAATTAGGGACTGAATTGAAACCGTTCTTGAATCTTGATTACCATGAATAGATACCAGTTGATCTAAATCACCAAGTGCTGCTCTTTTGCTATTTGAGTAAGTCCCACCAATTTGGTCTTGTTCAATAACAAGTAATCGATCTGTTAATTGGTTAAGTTTAGCATTAATAAATTGAATTTGCTGATCTGGAGGCAATGACTGATTCTCAGTTTCTTGGGCAAGTTGACTGAATGCAAGGCTAGCGATCCCTAAAAAAAATAAAGGGACACCAAACCAACCTTGTTTGCAAACGGATAAGCAGGTGGATTTCATTTTTATAATTATGTTAAGCATATAACCGGAGGCAAGACCGGATTTTTTATTAATTGTAAGAAAAATGAATAATGAATTGAGTTCATCAAAAAAATCACCTAGAGTACATTTTTAAGCCCGGGTGGCGGAATTGGTAGACGCGATAGATTTAGGATCTATTGTCTTAGGGCGTGCGAGTTCGAGTCTCGCCCCGGGCACCACTTAAAAAATTAGAATGCGTCCCCGAAGGGGCCTTGCCAAAGTCCTAAAACAATAGAAATTATGGCTAGGGAAAGCATACAAAATCTAAATACCCCTACTTGGGTAACCTGAAGCCAGAGATCTTTCGTTTTCTCACTATCTTCATCGGAGAATGAGGGCTTCGGATGAAAAGTAATTTCACGGATCCAGCCAAAATAATAATAAATTGAAATAGCTACACCTATCACCATTGCAGCAAGCGAGAAATAAAGGTTTGCCTGGTAAGCAACTGTGATCAAAAGCAATTTAGCAACAAAACCAGCAAAGGGAGGAATACCCGCCAGGGATCCTATTCCTGAAACTAAAACAAAACCCATCCATGGGTGCTTTTTTGCCAAATCTTCATAGTGAGAGAATTCATGCTCTGTATCATCTTCCAATCGGGCGAGCCCCATAACGCCAAAAACCGAGAACGAAGCAAAAAGATAAACAAAAAGATAGAAGAAAAGAACCCAAATAGCACGATCGCTATCACCCGCAAAATGCATGGATGCCATTACTGCAACCAAAAGGTATCCTGCATGAGCAACCCCAGACAAACCTAGCATTCGTTTAAGATTCCTTTGTGCACATGCAGCTAAATTACCAAAGAAAATTGTAAATGTTGCGACGAATCCAAACAAAGGGAGTAAAAAGTCGGCCATACCCAAAAATGGACCATTCACCAAATTAACAAGAATAAAAAAACCAGCGGCTTTAGAAGAAACCGCAAGGAATGCGGTAATAGGCATAGGCGATCCATGATAAACATCAGGAACCCAAATTTGAAAGGGTGCTGCTCCAATTTTAAAAGCAATTCCTGCAATAATCAAAACAACTCCAGCCCGCAAAAGCAAATGGTCAGGATTTGCTTCTAATAAATTTCCCAAATATTGAAAACCTAAAGGATCTTGCCCTGCGAAATTATCATAACTCGCTCCCCATACTTCAGGATTTGCTGCAACCCCATATAAAAGTACAATTCCAAAAAGGAGCATAGAAGAACTTAAAGCACCAAAAATAAGGTATTTCATTCCAGCCTCAAGAGATTTAGCCGAGTTCCTATTATATGCTACTAAGGTATAAAAACAGACCGCTACAGTTTCGAGGGCAACAAAGAGCATTAAAAAGTGATTACTTTGTACCAAAAGCATTAGACCAGCAGTCGCAAGCATCGTGAGATGATGAAATTCTCCTGCCCGCAATTTCTTTCCTTTCAAATATTGGTGACCAAGTATCGAGACTAAAAGCGATGATAATAAAAAGAAACTTCGCATGACATCACCTTGAATACCCTGCTGCAACATTCCTGAAAAAGTGTCACGATCAAAAGTGTGGTGCCAGACGAGATAATCAACAAGATGAACGACTAAAAGTGTAGCCTGTAAAATAATCGCAAGGATTCCAGCAGAGGAACTGGATCCATTTTTCCTAAAAAGATCAATGCCGAGAATTAAAATAGCACCAACGGCTAGGACAATTTCAGGCCAAATTTCGGACCAAATATTTGAATTTGAAAAATTTAAAAAGGCTTCCATCTTATTTTTCGGCAGAAGGTTTGCTTGAAGGAATCTTTTCCAATGGAATAGATAAGGACTGGTTATTTTCTAAATCCCCCTTATCCAATAAACAACATGGGGGTAGAGACATGGATTGTTCAGATGACAGTTGAGAATATCTGGAATTTATCTCTTGATCAATTCGATCAGAAATCCCTCTAGGCCATAGCCCTAGGAATAAAAGAGCAGATAAAATTACCCCAGCGGGAAGAATTTCAGAAAAGCTCAAATCAGTGATCGGATTCTTTTTTTCATGTTCAAGTAATTCATCAGAACTTCCTCCATAAAAAATCCTAGCTACGGCTCGTAATCCAAATATTGCGGAAATAATTATTCCCAATGCAGCTAAGTATAAGAAGAAGTGGTGATCGGGATTTTGCCCTAAGGAAAGAAACACTCCAAACTCTCCCCAAAAATTACCAAATCCAGGCAAGCCAATGGTTGCCAGACTTGCGGCTACAAAAAAACAGGCTAAAATAGGAGTTTTTGTTCCAAGACCTCCCATCTCATCCATCTCAAAAGTACCGCTTCTTTTATAAACATAAGTTGAAAGCAAAAACATCAAGGAAACCGACAACCCATGAGCGACCATTAACATCACACCCGATCCAGCACCCAATGATGAACAAACTGCTATGCCCAAGAAACAATATCCCATATGCATAACAGATCCATACCCAACCATGGATTTTAAATTTTTCTGTGCAATAGCAACAGCACCAACAAAGATAATATTGCCTAATGCGAGCCATAATAAATAAGGACTCCAAGCGAGGGCTCCCTCTGGCAGCAAAGGTGCAGCAATTTGAATCAATCCATAGAGACCAAACTTTTTAAGCACTCCGGCATGTAGCATGGAAACTGAAGTAGGAGCACATTCATATCCTTTTGCTGCCCAAGTATGAAAAGGAAATAATGCCACTAGAATGCCGAACCCGAAGAGTAAGAGGCCAAAAATTTTAAACTGAGTGGATTCTGCTAGTGCAAACTGTGAGAGAGCAGAGGAAAGAGAAGGGAAATCGAATTTCTCAGCATCGACCATTACATTTAAGGCAACCAACCCACCTAGAGATATTAATGCTCCAAGAGTTAGGTAAATGGTAATTTCCAAGGCAATACTCCTGCGATCCCGACCGCCCCATAGTCCAATCATGATAAAAGTTGGAATAAGTGCAAACTCATGGAAAAGGTAATAAAAGAACAAATCCACACTTGCGAAAAGCCCCATTAATCCTGCTTGCATGGTAAGAAGAAGAGCAAGAAAAAGCCTAAGACGATCAGCCCCGGAGTGAATTGCAGTTAACCCAGCAGCTAATCCGACCACTCCAGCCATAGCAAATAATGGTGAAGATACTCCGTTCAAACCGAGATGGAATGTAATTTTTAATTCTTGAAGCCCCATCCGTGGATGGAAGATTTCGAAACAATACCCACCTTTTGAACCGTCAAAATTTAAAAAGAGTACGATCCCCGCAATAAAGGGAAATCCAAAGCCAACCAATGCTAGGTTTTTTACAAAAGATTCACTCCGACCAAGCCCTGAAAAAAGAATAATGGAAACAAATGCAGGAACGGCAATTGAGCCTAGAAGTAAAATTTGATCAGTTGTCATTGTTTCAAATCCTCAGTTTCCAAAAACACCTGCCGCGTAGGCAAGAAATCCAATAGTCCCTGCCACAAACCAAAAAGAATAAGAATGTATTTTACCCACATAAAATGCCTTACCGATTAGAGCAAGAAGACCTGCCACTCCGGCAGAACCACGGACCATTAAACCAGATATAAAAAGTAATTCCATTACCTCGAAAAAACGGGCACATGGATCTTGGATCCGCTGAACATAAAATCCATAAATTTGATCAAAGAAAAGTTTACTCTGACATAAGGCAAAAAAGACTGGTGTTTTTTGCTCAAGGGGATCTGCCTCCCCTACCCGACCATACAAATTCCTGGCAGTTATTCCCCCGACAACCCATGCAAAAGTACCAAGGACAATCATCCACATATGATTAGGCATGGCTGCAACTAACTCAATGTCTGGTAAAAGGGGCTCAACGATAGCGAGAGGAAATAAACTATGGTAGCCACCAAAAATAGAGAGAATCGCGAGTAAAATAAGAGGCCCCGTCATTAAAGCACCATTTTCATGCGCACTTGAAGCCGATTCAGAACGGGATTCTCCCTCAAAGGTGATAAAATATAATCGAAACATGTAAAGGGCAGTCAAAATAGCTCCTACATACAAAATCAAAAATATGGGCATGTTTGTATTGTAGGCGGTAAGTAAAATAGCATCCTTACTAAAATAACCAGATAAAAAATTAACTCCGGAAATTGCCAAAACACCGACTAAAAAGGTTAATGCGGTTACAGGCATTTTTTTTCGTAACCCACCGTATTTGAAAATATCCTGTTCATGGTGACAAGCATGAATAACCGAGCCTGACCCCAAAAACATTAATGCTTTAAAAAATGCATGAGTCATCAAGTGAAAAAGAGCAATGCCCGGCATGCCTAAGCCAAAAGCAGCTGTCATGTATCCCAATTGAGATAAAGTCGAGTACGCCAAGATTTTCTTAATATCTCTCTGAACAAGTGCACAAAAACCTGCATATAATCCCATCCCCGCACCGAGAATACCAAAGAAAGCCAGAACCTGCTCGGTAAACATGAAATCAATTCTGACTAAAAGATAAATACCAGCAGCTACCATAGTGGCAGCATGAATTAACGCAGAAACAGGTGTCGGACCAGCCATCGCATCTGGAAGCCAAATATGAAGAGGGAATTGGGCAGATTTTCCGATAAATCCACAAGCCAAAGCCAATCCTAGAACCGTGGATACGATAGTTGGGTCGAAATCTACTAGATCTGCCAATTCAACCAGATTAACTGTACCCGCAGTCCAGTAAGTGAGCACAATACCTATAAGGAAGCCAAAGTCACCAACACGATTGACAATAAATGCTTTCTTGGAAGCTTGAGCCGCTTCCTCGGTAGTAAAATAGTGAGCAATTAAAAGATAAGAACTAAAACCAACGAGTTCCCAAAAAACAAAAATCATAATCAGGTTATCAGCAATAGTGATCCCAATCATTGAAAACATAAAAACGGATAATCCTCCAAAATACCTGGCCTTCGCTCCGTCATCTGCCATGTAACCAAGACTAAAAATATGTATCAGAAAACCCACAAAGGATACAACGAATAGAAGGAGGCGAGCTGGTGCATCAATTAAGAAACCAAAGCCTAACTCCCAATTGGACATCCGCAGCCAAGTAGTCTGCCAACTAAAAACTTCATTTTCTCCATTAAATATTAGAAAAAGAGAGAAAACCAGAATACCACCAGAAGTCGCAACGGACAAAAGGGATGCTATATTTCCCAACTTACGGAAACAAAGCAGGGTTACCAATGCGGAAAGGAAAGGGAGAAGAAGAAGACTAAATACAACAGTTTCAGTTTCCATGATTTTAATTTTTGAGGAGAGAAATATCTTCCGAGAACACACTCTGCCTTTTCTTGTAAAGAGCAACGAGAAGAGCCAACCCAACCGCAACCTCAGCTGCAGCCACTGTCATTATAAAAAATACAAAAAGACTGCCATCTAAATTTAGACTTGTCCTGGAAAAGGAAACCAAGGCAATGTTCACTCCATTAAGCATTAATTCGAGTGACATTAAAACAAGTAATAAGTTTCGACGCAGAACCACACCTAAAAAACCAACGCCAAAGAGAAGGAAAGCTAAAAATAGAAAATGCTGTGGTGTTATTGATTCCATCTTAGTTTTCCTTCTCCATGTTTGCATTTTTGCTAAGAACAATCACACCAACCATTGCAGCCAAAAGTAAAAAGCCAGCCACTTGTATAGGAAGCATATATTTTGTAAAGAGTCCGTACCCAAAATTTTTCAGGGATGTTGAAAAAATGAGAGAGTCACCTACGACCTCTTCGCTATCTTGGATAGGTTGCCAATTTTCTAGGGATGCTTCTCCTATACCAGAAAATTGAAGTAATAAAATAATTAAAATGCCCACAGATAGACACCCGGCCAAGCCAGAGAGCATTTTTATACGGGACACCTTACCACCCTCAGGCCCAACATCAAGAAGCATTATAATAAAAAGAAAAAGAACCATTACGGCACCCCCATAAACAAGAACCTGTAAAATTGCTAAAAAGAAGGCTTCAAGTAAAACGAAAAGGGCTGCGACGCTTACCAATGAAATGATCATAAACATGGCAGCAGATACAGGATGGCGAGAAGCGACCATAAGCACACCTCCTCCGACTGAGAGCGTGGCAAAAAAATAGAAAAGTAAGTCTACAATATTCACAAAATATAAATCAGCATTTCAGTCGTTAAAGAAAATATTCATTGTGCCATACTCAAATATTTTTAATGAGCATTTCCCTCTTCTTCCGCAATTTTCTTTTTATCCCATTTGTAATGTTGATCCGGAAGAGTACCACCTAGTTCATAAAGCTTTGCTTTATTGTTGATCATCTCTTCCCGTGAATAACCAGAAGTAGAATATTCATCCTGCAGAAAAATAGCTTCTTCAGGGCACACTTCTTGGCAATAACCACAATAAATACAACGAAGCATATTAATTTCAAACTCCTGCGGGGCTTTTTCAACATGTTCTCTGTCCTCTTCATCTTCAGGGACCGAACCGGGAGTAATTCGAATTGCCTTTGGCGGACAAACAAATTCGCACAATTGGCAAGAAACGCATTTTTCCCGCCCATTAGGATCTTTAACCAAAGTCGGCACTCCCCTGAAATTCTTTGGAATGCTTGGCTTTTCTTCAGGATATTGCAGAGTGACCTTTTCCTTAAACATGTTAGAAAAGGTTGTTTTCAAGCCGGTTACAATTTGAGGAAGATAAGTCCTTTCAGATAAAGAAAGAGGTTTTCGTTGGAGAACTACGGTTTTTGCCATGATAAAAATTATGCAGGTGGTTGATCTAACCAAGTCACTAACAACACATAAAAAATCAGATTAAGCAGAGCAAGGGGAAGAAGCTTTGTCCAACCAAGATTCATAACTTGATCATAACGAAATCGCGGAAGTGTCCACCGAATCCATATAAAGAAAAAGATCAAAAAAATAGTTTTGGCTAGAAACCAACCAACTCCAATTAAACTGCCAATCCAAGTTGCAGGCCATGGATCCGACATCCAGGGAAGAAAATGCCATCCTCCGAGAAATACAATCGTGAAAATCGCAGATCCAACTACAATATGTGCATATTCAGCGACAAAGAAAATTCCAAATTTGAATCCACCATATTCTGTATGAAAACCACCAACTAAGTCTGTTTCAGATTCTGGCATGTCGAAAGGTAGACGATTAGTCTCCGCAAATAATGCAATCAGGAAAATTAAAGCAGACAATGGTTGAACAAATAAAAGCCATGGACTTTGGCTTTGGGAATTTACTATATCTACAAGACTTAATCCCATTGCTCCAGTGCCAGGTACACTAACCCATAAAAAAACCGGGAGTAAAGATAAACCCATCGCAAGTTCATAGGATATCATTTGAGCGGATGAACGAATTCCTCCAAGAAACGGGTATTTACTATTCGAAGACCAACCCGCTAAAACTATGCCGTAAACACCGAGAGAAGAAACAGCCAAAACAAAGAGAATACCAACTTCCAAATTCGCTAACATCAAAGGAATGGACTCTCCATTTTCAGTAAAAAATTCGCCAAATGGCAAAACTGTCATGGTAGTCAGGGCGGGCACCAGAGCTACAATAGGAGCAAGGTTGTAATAAAACTTATTAACATGCCCGGGTATCATTTCTTCTTTAAATAAGAATTTTAATCCATCTGCCAATGGTTGAAAGATACCTAGTCCTTTCATAAACTTTCCGACGATAGGTATGCTGCCAACTAGGGGTAAAACAGTTCGATTTGGTCCAACTCGACCCTGCATCCAGGCACTGACTTTTCTTTCCGCCAATACAGAATATCCAGCCATTGTCATAACCGCCCCGATCATCAATAAGGCGAATAAAACCTTAAGTCCAAGCATCAATAACATTTCTAGATCAAACATACAAATTTAAGCTGACTGAGTTTGCTTAAGGGGAGAAAAATGCAAAGCTTTTTTTTCCACAAATGGTAATGAATCCCATTTAGCACCATCCAACTGAATTCCATCTCCCGGGATTTTAGAATAAACGATTCCATGCAATGGATTAGTGGTCGATTTACTCATTTGTTTCCAAATGGAAGCAAGATCTGAAGATTGATCTGCATCTTCGGATAAGCCATTGATAAGAGACACAATTATATGCAGGTCAGGTAGTAAACCAGCTGGACCAGGAACAGACTGTTTGAAAGACTGCAAACGAAAGTTTCGATTGATAAAAGAACCCGATTTTTCAAAGGAAGTAAGGGTTGGAATAACTACCGTGGAAAGTTCGGAAGTTTTATTTTGATGGGTACCTAAGAAGATAACTGGGATATTTACATCATCCAAATCAACACCCGATTCTGATAATTCTTCCCCTACCACAATAAGCGCATCAATTTGTTTTTTCTCAAGTGCTTGAGCAAGTTCAGGTAGAACATCCGAAGGATATTTATTGGAAAATCCAGTAACTAAATTACCCCGAAGATTTGGAGAGCGATCGGCGGAAAGGAGAATTCCATCATCATCTCCAAAATGCCCCCTTAAAAATTTCTTCGCTTTAAGATTTTTGGAAAGTTTATTTAATAAATACTGCTCTTCAACCGAGGAGCGGCATGAACCAACAATACCCACATTTTTACCTTTTAAAAGATCGATTGCACTGGAAATTGCTTCAGACAAGTTCAGTGAGTTTCCTGACACTGAAGCAGAAAGCAAGCGATTATCTGATTTTACCTGTTTGTATAATTCACGACCACTATCAGTCATCCAACTATCATTAACAGAATCATTACGACGGGGAGTAATTCGATGGATTTCCCCTTCCCTGCTAGAGACTAAAATATTTGAACCAGCACTACTTTCAGTGCATACACTAGGGGATTCTTTTAAAAACCAAACCCTCATTTTGAACCTAAAGTCGGTGCTGGTAAGGGCACCAACCGGACAAAGGTCCACCGTATTTAAAGAATAGTTGTTGGATAATTCCTTACCTGGGAAACAGGTTAATGTGGAAAAGCTTCCACGATCCACAAATCCAAGCACATCATCATCAACAACTTCTTGGCAAAACCGGATACAACGGGAACACAAAATACACCTTTCATCGTCCAAAGTAACCCTTGGCCCTAACTTTGTTCTCTTGGGTTTAACATTTTTGCGTTCAACATAGCGGCTGTATCCACGACCATAATCCGTGGCAAATTCCTGCAATCGACATTCTCCTGCCTGGTCACAAATAGGACAATCCAAGGGGTGGTTCACCAAAAGGAATTCCATGATGCCTTCCCGCGAGTCAGTTACCATGGGAGATTTGGTCTTAATATGCATCCCCGGAGAAACATTAGTACCACAACCAATTATTGGTTTAGGAATCCAGCCAATTTTTTGGACTCCATTTTCATCTAAAACTGCTTCCCCGGTTGCACGATCTCGCATGGGGGTGCCCATTTCAACCAAACACATTCGACAATTACCAGCCACACTTAGCTGGGGATGATAGCAATAATGAGGAACTTCCGTGCCGTGAATTCCAGCGGCTTCAACCAAGTTTATACCCGCAGGCACCTCGACATCATTCCCATCAAGATTGATGGTTACCATAGAAGATTTTCCGTTGGTACTCATAAGAAAATTAAATTAGTTGAAGCGGAGGTTTGGTACTCCCGTTTTGAGCTTTATCTTCAAATTCATCACGAAATTTAGCAATAAAACTTTGGGTGGGCCAGGACGCAGCCTCTCCAAAGGCACAAATAGTTCTTCCTTCAATTTGATTAGCAACCGAGAGAAGCAAATCGGCATCTTCCTTTCGAGCTCCACCTCCACACATACGAGTAGTGATTTTTTTCATCCACAACGATCCTTCCCGACAAGGGGTGCATTGACCGCATGATTCATGGGCATAAAAGGCATTAATGTTAGCCATGGCTTCAACCATATCAACCGTGTCATCCATAACAATAATCCCACCCGACCCGGACATACTACCAGCAGAAGTTGGGCCATCAAAATCCAAAGGAATATCATCAATTCCCCAGTCAAATTCTGTTCCGTCCTTCAACTTACCGGAAAACCTTTCATCTGCACGCAAAATTTTAGAAGACGACCCACCAGGTATAACTGCCTTTAGTGTACGTCCAGGTAGCAAACCACCACAGACATCGTAAATCATCTCACCTAGGGTAAGAGCCCCACATTCGAACTCATAATATCCTGGCTTCTGTACCTGTCCAGAAACACACCAGATACGAGTGCCGGTATTATTTGGTTTGCCAATTTTGGAAAACTCTTCCCCCCCCATCTCCAAAATATGTTTAACATTACAAAGAGTTTCCACATTATTCACAATGGTTGGGCATTGATAAAGACCAAGCACAGCGGGAAAGTAAGGAGGTTTGATTCGAGGATTGGGTCTTTTCCCCTCAAGAGATTCGATCAAACCAGTCTCTTCTCCACAAATGTAAGCGCCGGCACCACGATGAACCACCAAATCGCACGAATAGGATGAACCCAAAATTTTATCGCCACAAAAATTCTTAGCCTTTGCTTCAGCAATTGCCTCCTCGAGTATTCGAGCACCTTCGAAAAATTCAGCACGAATATATATGAATGCCTGCTTGGCCTGTATGGCATATGCCGCAATCATCATCCCCTCAATTAATTGATGAGGATCTTTATGCATGATTTGCCTGTCCTTAAAAGTACCGGGTTCGGACTCATCTGCATTGCAAATTAAATAAATGGGTTTACCGGATTTTCGGTCTAAAAATTTCCATTTCATACCGGCTGGAAATCCTGCACCTCCCCTGCCTCGCACACCAGATTTTAAAACTTCTTCCCCAATTTCCTCAGGTTTCATTTTAAAAGCTTTTTTCAACATCGCATAACCGTCATTCTTTAAATAACAATCCAACTTATTTGAATAGCCGGGATTATCAGCATGTTTTAGAATGATCCGTCTTTCCTTAGGCGTCTTTTTTTTGATCATTTCTTCTTGGTTGTTTTGGATGAAGGAGGTTTGGTAACTAAGCTTTTTTCATAACTAACAAAATCCTTGGAGGAGTTTAATTTTTCCTGAACCAATAAATCGGCAAACTTCTCAGCATTTTTACCCTCAATATTCTCAAAGGTTTCTTCACCAACCATCACAACAGGACCTTCACCACAATCTGCCAGACACTCCATAAATTCAATTGAGAATTCACCATCTTCCCGAACATGCCCTTCCTTAACTCCCAATTTTTCTTCCAAAACTTTACAAGTTCCATAGGAACCGCGAAGAGCACAGGGTAAAGTCCTACAGACACGCACATGTTTTTTCCCCCAAGGAGTCTCACGAAGCATTGGGTAAAAAGTAATTAATTCTTTAATATTAATAGGTTCGACTTCCAACTTCTCAGCAATCCATGAACAGGCATCATCGGAAATTGCCCCCAATTCATCCTGCACCAAATGAATAACCATTAAAGCTGCACTTCGCTTTTCAGGGTACTTGGGAATTAAATCCTCAATTTTTGAAAGTGTTTCTTCTGAAAGTTCCATAAAATTGACTAGCGATCACATTCGCCCATTACAAAATCAAGACTGCCTAAAATTACGGTAATATCAGAAAGGAAATGCCCAGGGGCAAGTTTTTCCAAAATACTTAAGTTGCAAAAACTCGGTGCTCTAATTTTCATTCTATACGGAACCCCTCCACCCTTAGAAACAACATAAAAACCCAATGCACCTTTGGGATTTTCTGCTTCAAAATAAACTTCACCGGCTGGAATTTGAGGACCCTCAGTAACAATCATGAAGTTTTGGATTAGTTCCTCCATACTGTTCATAATTTTTTCCTTGGGTGGGGCAAAAATTTTCTTGGCGTCTTCTGCATACCAAGCACCCGTAGGGAAATCTTTAATGACCTGTTTGATAATCCGAATGCTCTGTATAACCTCTTCAATTCGAACAAGATACCTATCGTAGCAATCTCCCCTAGTACCAATGGGCACATCAAAATCATACTGTTCGTAACCAGAGTAAGGCTTATCTTTGCGTAAATCCAAATCAATTCCAGCGGCTCTCAAGTTAGGTCCGGTTAAACCATATGCCAATGCATCTTCTTTGGATATCTCTCCAATACCTTCCGTCCGGTCAAGGAAAATACGATTCCGGGTAAGTAATTTCTCAACCTCGCCGATTGCCTTGGGTAATTGATCCACAAATTTTTCAACCTTGGCTAACCAACCATCAGGAACATCCCGGGCAACTCCACCTATCCTAGTATAACTTGTGGTGAAACGGGCACCAGTTAATTCTTCAAAAAGAGTGTACAATTTCTCACGTTCTGTAAAAGTGTACATAAATGGAGTCCACGCACCCGCGTCCATCCCAAATACACCCATACCTAAAAGGTGGCTTGAAATACGAGCCATTTCACAAACCAACACACGAATGGCCTGACAACGGGGTGGCACTTCTAAATTAGCTAATTTCTCAACTGTCAATGCGTAGGCAACATTGTTCGAAAGTGGGGCTAGGTAATCAAGTCGATCCGTATACGGAACAAATTGATTGTAGGTCATATTTTCCGCTATTTTTTCATCCCCCCGATGAAGATAACCAAGTACAGGTTCGCACTTTTCAATCAAATCACCGTTTAATTCCATGATCAAACGAAGAACACCATGAGTTGTTGGGTGAGAAGGCCCAACATTTAATGCCATTCTATCCCCTTCTAACTTGGAATTTGCTTCGGCACCACGGGAACCAATATCTCCAATCGAAATTTCTTTAGTTGTGGTACTCATAAAGGTTTTTCCTTTCGTTCAGTCCAACTTTCATCTTTTGCCCGAGGTTCAGAGTCACTCATTGGACCTGAGTTTGACGAAACAAAAGGACCCCCCATCATAGGAGCAGGTTCAACCGAGGCTTTTGTAACTTCAACAACATCAGCCGCCGGTAAAGGAGTATCTATTCCAGCTAACGGAAACTCCTTGCGTAATGGATAGTAAGGATATTCATCCCACATCAAAATACGTTTCAAGTTCGGATGATCCAAAAAGCGGATTCCAAACATATCAAAAGTCTCACGCTCATGCCAATTGGCAGCAGGATAAATCTCAGCAACCGAAGGCATGGATGGATTATCATTATCCAAACAGAGGGAATGAATTCGAACATATCCCCGGTGAACTAAAGAGTACAAATGAATAACGGTGGAAAATCGGGATTCTTCACCTTCACCATGATCAATCGCGGTTAAATCAATCAGCATTTCAAAACCTTCATCATCCCTCATCGATTTGGTAAAAGAAACAATTTCTTTGTCTGGACACTCAACTGTAAACCAATCGATAGAGTCTCGTTGAGAGAGGTAAGAATGCTTTTTCAGCAAACTTTTGGTAAAATCCTCGTCAATCATAGTATTATCCGGTGGCAACCGGATTAGTCTTTCGGAGATTACGAACCGATGATTCGTTTCCGATTTTATCCTGCAATTTAATCATTGCATCCAATAACGCCTCTGGGCGTGGTGGACATCCGCTTACATAAACATCAACTGGGACGATATTATCAACACCCTGCATAACAGCATAAGAACGATACATGCCGCCCGTGGATGCACATGCCCCCATTGCGACAACCCATTTAGGATCCCCCATTTGATCATAAATCCTTCGGACCACCTCTGCCATTTTATAAGTAACGGTACCTGCAACAATCATGCAATCTGACTGCCTTGGAGAAAATCTCATAACTTCCATACCAAAGCGAGAAATGTCATAACGGGATGCAGCAGATGCCATTAATTCTATCGCACAACAGGCCAATCCCATAGGCATTGGCCATACAGAGTGCTTGCGAATCCAGTTTATAACTGCATCCGCTCGGGTAACAATTACATCACCCTCTACCTTTCCGTTGTACGCAACATCATTTGCTGTCATATGCATTTCTCTTATATGTAACCAATCTTTTAAAACAAGCAAACCTCAAAAAATAAACCTGCGAAAAAAGCGTGAATAAATTGGAATAATTCTGACATTTCACATTTTTGATCATTGACGAACCGTACACAACTTGCCATTTAATCTAAGTTGCTTTCGATTACACGGAGAGGTGACAGAGTGGCCGATCGTGCAGCATTGGAAATGCTGTGTACCGCAAGGTACCGCGGGTTCGAATCCCGCCCTCTCCGCCATTTATTTCTTACTACCCTTCCAACATAGAAAACCTATGGTAGTAACATCTCTTATTAAGGTAAGGTGCAGAGCCTTATACTTCCCGAATAAATACTTTCGCATTATCCGAAAAAGTAGCTTCCGCAAGATCAAGAAGTGCTGGTGCAGTAATTGGTTCAGCAGTTGCCGAAGCAGAAGCCTGTCCATCAACTAGGATTCCTACCTTGCCATAGAGATTGATCGATTCACCATCCGCAGGAGCTGTTACATCCCCTGCATTTAACCAACGACGCAATCTCATTTGATCCCATGCATTATATGGGGATTTTGTGCCTATTAAGTTCTCTGCAAAACGCATCGCCGCAGTCTTCCATAAACTTCCTGATAACTCAGGTGATTCTGCCATAATTGCCTGCATTGATTCTGTGGTAAGCCAAAGGGCAGTTACCGAGGAATCAGAAACCACATTTGCAGTTCTGGGAACTCCCGCAAGTACGGACATCTCACCAATTACCGCTCCGCGCCCCATAATATCGACGACAATATCCCCGATGGAAACCTTCACACTTCCCCTTGTTATTACAATCATTCCATCACCTTCTCCACCTTGCTTCATTATGGTGTCTCCGGCGTTATATACCTTTGTTTCAGAAACGCTTACAATTTTAGAAATTAAGGCATCGGGCATTCCCTTCAGCCAATTCACCTCTCTTAAAACTTCTTCTGGTTCTGGAAGACGAAGATCCAAAGAACTTTCCATTACCTCTTTCATCCGTTCTTCAACCGCAATAATTAACCTTGCAGCTTCATCGGCTTCAAGCATTCCATCAGACTTTAACTTCTTAATGGTATTTCGTTCATGGTTAAGCACAGAACGAATTGCATCCTTAGTTTCAATACCCACCGTAGCTTCCGGATAATTTTCATGCATTGTCCGAATAAACTTAAGGCCACTAAGTCGGTTTTGACGAATTTCGTCTTTTAACAAACGAGTGGTTTTATCAAGCTTTTCAGCATCCCCAGTTTCATCAAGTTCCTTAGCCAAACTGTCCACCATTTTTGCCATATCCTGCTGGGCAACCACAAAACCTTTTGCGGCATCATAACTGACTGTAATTCGATCGGTAAAATGATTTTTCAAAAAGGGTAAATCTTTAAAAGCCTCGGTAAGCTTACTCACGCCACATACTTTCTCGAGGTAATCTCGATCGGTCATAGGCACTTTTCCCTGCAAATCTAAAAATTCACTAAGGTTATTATCCAACTGGGCGACCGCCTGGGCACTCAATAAACCGGCACGGAATTGTGCCCAATAGCTACTTCTTTCCCTCTCCAATAGACGCCTTCTGGTTTCAGCAATTGTATCCATATCAGCTAACTCATCTGCCGTTAATGGATAGGCCACAGGATCGGGTAAATACTTACGAACTTCTCCCCAGTTAGCACCGCTTAAAAATCGATCATCTTTCAGAAGATCCATTTCCTGCTCACAACCCTTAGCCACATTTCCGGAGGCATTGGAAAACATCAATTTCTTAACCGCAGGCAACTTAGTAAGTCCAAGATAATTAACCAACGGCCCGACCGTGGTTGCATTCACTAATAGAGTCAAAAGTACAATACCCGAAATAAGAAAAAGGAACTGATCTCGCACCCGGGATGAAATTCCGACCAAAGAAGCCTGTGCAATCGCACCGGTACCCTCCCCCAAGACCAAGACTACTTTCTCTCCACTGGATAAGCCTTCTCTAATCTTGGCAACCTCCTGAGTTGTCTCTTTGCCCAAGGTTTTATTGGCAGTGTCTTCACTCTGAGCAATTCCAACCACCTTTCCATCTTGAACAATAGCCTCAGCATGAGCGAGAGATGACGCTTGGTGCCAATTTAAATTACCACTTTTTTCAAGCTTTGATGCTTTTGCCTTATCCAAAATAAATACTGAGGTGGTTGACTCTTCATACCCAGAACCCCCATTCTCAACTGTAAATTCATAACGAAAATGCTCCGTATAAACAACAAGAGCCAAAGCCAAACCGATGGCACCTCTTAACGCTCCCCACCAAACCACAATTGCGTCTTTTCCTGGAAGACCATATCCGGTTTTTTTCATTAACGGATAAAAAGTTCCCATGTTAATGGCACGAACCAAATGAATGCCCACATAAACCAGACCGAGAATTAAGAAATCCATTCCGGTCGGATTGGCATTTTGTGCAATAACAACGCCAACAACGATAAAGATGATGACATTGGCCACAAATGCAATTAGTTCCCAAAATTCATGCATAAAATGCTCCACTTCCGGACTGATTCGGGTTCTTCCAATACCGGCCATTACGATTCCTAAAGCAACAAGTCCGAGAACTCCTGAAACATGGAAAAAATGCTCACAGATAAAGAAAACCGCATAGGAAGTTACGAGAACAACAGTGATCTCGATCATGGGATCATTAAATACTTTCCTAACCCATAAAATTGCAATCAGCCCTAGAAAAACTCCAATTAATCCACCCGCTGCTCCAATTTTTCCAAATCCGATTGCAGCAGTTCCAATAAAATCACCCGTACCCGTAAAAACCTCTGCCCCGGTGACCACTCCAATCAACAAAACAAAGGCAACAATTGCAGTACCATCATTTAACAAAGATTCGCCCTCGATCAGGGTACCCAGTTTTTTACTCGCACCTAATTCCTTGAGCAAGGCAACCACCGCCACCGGATCGGTGGCACTTACCACCGCCCCAAACAACATAGAGGACAGCCAAATAAATGCCCCAGCCTCACTATTCCATTCTGATAAAACTCCTCCATCCCCACCGAATATTTGTATCAATCCCCAAAATGCCAAACCGGACATAACAGTAGCGGTTACAATTCCCGGGCCCGCTAAGTAAAATGCATTAAAAAAGGACTTTTTAAAAGTATGCACATCCAAGGCAAAACCAGCTTCAAAAATCAAGATTGGAAGAAAGACATACAAAATTAAATGACCATCTAAATTTCCTCCCCAAGTGATTGCACCACTAAGAGTATCCACAAATTTCCCCCATAATCCCTCCACATGGGCCGCGTGTTCTCCTTCATGTTGCCCGCCGTGTGGACCGTACGCACGATTCAGAGCACCCATCGCGAGGCCAATTAACAAGAGTAAAACGGTGAACGGAAGAGGGATACGTTGAAGAAAGTGACGCGTTGCTGCACCTATTACCAAAGCAACAATTAAGAAAAATATACCGTAAAGGTAATCGTGCCCACCTGAAGAAGCTAAAACTAATGGTGCTATTGAATTCATAGAGTATTTATATTGCTGTAATAAAGTATTATTACGGAGATTTTCGTAACAGCCTACCAGGGAATGGTCGTGGATTCGAAAAATTAGAATTAGATGGTGCTGAAAATGGATCCTTTTGCGAAGATAATCTTAATGGAGGACGTCCAAGTAACTCGGATAAAGGATCATTCGTTCCCGTGGTTAATGGTTCAATACTGGAACTTTTCACCTTCAGATCAGTCTTATTGGAGAGGCGTTCTTCTTTTACTTCTTCTTCAGGTATAGCAATAACTTCAAATGAATCAGCCGTCTTGGCGTCACCGACTTCAGCTCTAAAAGTTTTTCCAATCGACTCCTGTTGAGCCCGAACTACTGAATTAATTGATGATAAAAAAGAAGCTGAATTTTTAAAACCAGAAACAAGAAAAGATGTACTCACAACTCTCTCTAAATTTATATTTATAATATCGGAAATTTCGGAAGACCCGGGCTTAACAAATGTTAATTCACCAGGTAAAAGGGCTAATTTTTCCGATGAAGACCCAGTCTTAATAATGGCTCTACCAAGTAAACCCAAAATTTTCACACCTCCATTAGTCTCAACCTCAAGCATGCATGTAGCAATACCAGAAACAGTCAAAGAACTTTCAGGGGAATTAAAAGTAATGGAATTTCCCATTTTTCGAGATTGGAAAAAAATTGAACCAGCCTGCACTTCTATAAATTCTTCTTGAATTGTAAAATTTGTTTCCGCTCCGAAACGAAATTGATAACCAGCCACCATGGTTTCTATTCCGCTTCGGGGACGAATAGAAATGGCTTGATTCAATGGCAAAAAACTTGCGGGTTTCAGCTTGACAGTCTGACCACCTCCACTGTTTACGATTCCTCCATCACCTTGATCAACCAGTAACAAGTGAGAAGAACGAGCAATCAAACAATTG
>JAOHKZ010000024.1 GCA_028101545.1 Opitutales bacterium
CAACTCCAGACGGAAACAATCCAACCCCAGATGGTAATCCGGTTGATCCAGATAATCCATCCACATCACCTACGATCGTACTGAGAGCTTCTAATGGACAAATCGTTGTCGATCAATTAAATGGAAAATACAGGTATCGAGATTTGTCTGGATTAACTGTATGGACAGTTTTTCAAACGCAGGGAATCTGGCAAATTAGAACTGGGTATAACTCACAAACCCTTTCATATGGTACAGATGGAGCTCTAGAACAATTTATTCCAAGCACACAAGACTTTGGAACTCCATATCTGATTAATTCTAATGGGCAATATGTATGGAATCCAACAAGTCCCTTCCCTACGTACTACGATATTGAATCAGTAATAAATGGAATGATTACCTCTAATTATTATACCGTTCCCACAACTTCAATAAGTGGTAAAAGCTATCTTTTTCTCTCCAAATCTCAGGCGGAAGACTTTTTAGCATCCAAGAATCCGAAACCTGTCCAAAGTATTTTGAAATCCTTTGTGGAAACTCTTGGTTTCTCTCACAATAATGGAGAATTCATTCTCACAGGTCGAGCAAGGCAATCGGTTGATTCCGCTTCCTCAACTCAATTAAATGTGGGTTTTCTTATTTCTCCTAATGCGACCCTAGATCCACTGGTAAATTCAACCCAAAAAATAGTTGGACAGGCAAATTCAGATGGGAATTTTTCCGTATCTGTTACTACCTCAAACGGACAAAACCAATACTTCCGGACGTTTGCAGAAAACGAAGCGGGGACTTCATACGGGAAGATTATTAAAATTACTCCTGTCGAGGAAACTGATCCAGCAAAACAGAACCCTTCTGAGAAAGCCCTAAATTTTCTTGCTAATGAATCAAATGAACTAGCGGGGGGATGGTTGGAAAATTCTTGGTTTGGAATCTTTAAAGACTTCGAAAATGGTTGGATTTACCATACTGTACATGGATGGCTTTACCTATCATCTGATTCTGAAAATGGAATATGGGCATGGTCACAAGAGCGAGGTTGGACTTGGTCCACCCAAAATATTTATCCTTTTATATTTATTCAAAATAACGGATCATGGATTTATCTCCTTGGTCATGTTAATGGAACCCCCGTATTTTTTGATTATAGTTCAAATTCAATTGAAAAATAGGTTATGTTCTCGAATTCATTTTAAAATATCGATTTAACAATCAGTCTGTGTACTGTTTTCTCTTCCTTTAATTCAAAAGAAATAGATTCGAGGAACTAATTTGAAAAAGAAAAAATGGAATAAGAAGGCACACTCTTTTCAATACCTTTCCCACAATATAAATTTGGTTATATTGGTATTAACTGGTCTGCTTGTTTCGATCCCTCCACTCTTTTTTATAGAACATGACAGGGGTACTCTAAGGGAGGGTTTTCAATCAATTATGATTATCAACGCTGAGTTAAAATTCAGTGTGGTTCTAATCTTTGCACCATTAATATGTGGCATTATACTCATTAATTTATATTTCAAAGGCAAAACTGTAAGAATTGATAAAACAATTTTATTAGGAGTGACTATATTCTTAATCGCGATCATGTTCTCATCCATTTTTGCACATAATTTTCAAAGAGCATGGAACGCTTCATTGCAGCTATATCTGATTCCATTACTTCTTGTTTTTTGTTTTCTACACATTTCCCTTGATCGTAAAAGGATAACAACCTTGCTTGGCATGATTGTATTAAGTGGATCCGTTTCTTGCTTCATAACTTTAGACCAGCATTATTTATGGACAGAATGGAGCCAAAAATTCCCAAGAGCATCCGGTAATTTAGCTGGAATAATTTACAACCAAAATTTTGCTGCAGAATACCATTTACTTATTATACCTCCGACCGTTGCCTTAATTTATTTAGTACAATCAAGATTATTAAAATTGATTTTGATTTCTGTAGTTTTACTAATTCTTATGCCGGCGATCACAATTTCTTTAGCTAGAGGTGCATGGATTGGATTAATTGGAGGCTGTTTAATAGCCTCAATTCTGTTTCTTTGTATTCTTTGGATAGGAAGATCAAAGATTTCAAGAGAAATTATGGGGTATAGCCTTATGATTTGTTTCTCATTTGGTTTATTATCCATTCTTCTTCCTATATACATTCAATTTTCAGAAATATGGAAGAAAGGTGGTTTATTTTATGAATTTTTAACTAATATAAATTTAATATTTATTCCATTAATATTTTTTCTGATATGGAATATTTTACGGTTTACTAAAAATCATCTGACAATCGGAAAACTTAGAAAATACAAAACGCAAATTGTTTTTATTGCAGGCCCTTTAGTTTTAATATTTCTAACTATTTCCTTACAAAATTACATAAGTCAAAAAGAAGGTTCAAGAGAACTAAATGAACTAAAAAGTATTGTTAACAAAGGAAGTCAATGGCGTTTAGATGTATGGGAGGATGCCTTAAAAGAGTGTTTAAGAAATGACACGCTATGGGGTAAAGGATCAAATCATTACGAAGTTCATTATAACGAAAGTGCTAAAAAATCTGCAAAGCACAACGAATCTATGATTATCCGTTATACTCACAACGATTTCCTTCAAATATTTTTTGAAAACGGCATAATGGGTCTGTTAAGTTTCGTATTTTTGTGGGGTTCTGTTTTATATTTTGGCCTTATGTCTGCTTTTAAACATGCAGAACATAAAAGTTATGGATTCGTTGCGGTTCACCTTGCCCTATTAGCCTCATCTATTGGATTTCTTATAACTATGTTTTTTGAGTTTCCTTCAAGAATGCCAAGTTCTATGATAGTGGCATGGATTTTATTTGGTCTAAGTCTCGCCCTTTCATTAAAATATAAAGAGCAAGAGAAAAGTCCCTTTGCATTAAACCCCTTCTTCAAATTTATTATCGGGGCGATTGGCATAACGATTATTCCATATGGCTTTTCATTAGCATATGATAATTTTTGGGGGAACTTATTTTATCATCAAGCCAGAATGTCCACAAAATTAGGGGACTTCGAACAAGCTCTAAAGTTTGACAAAGAGTCAACCTCTCATACACCATGGACAGATAGGTCTAGAAAATGGGAATGCTTTTTACTTATGAGTCAGAAAAAAGATTACGAAAAGGCTCTTAACGCAGCCAATAATGCAATCTCTATTCATCCTGGGAGTTTAAATTCACATCAATACAAGATAAGCCTTCTATTAAATAAACTTGGAAGAAAAAAAGAGGCAAAAATTGCATATGAACAAATGAAAAAAATTGCTCCTTATCACAATTATACAAAAAAAGAATCTGAAAAATTCCCTTAGAATATTTATAAAATCTAAATGAATGTTTATTGCATACAAGATTCAATTGTTTGGGAAAACAAACTTTCTAACTTCAAAAGAGTAAGTTCTCTTATAGAAAAAACAAAGATAATTGAATATTCCCTTATCGTTTTTCCAGAAATGTTTGCAACAGGTTTTTCTCTAAATTTTTTTGTTACGACTGCTAATGAACCAAAATTAACTGAGACATTCCTATCAGAGTTGGCCAAAGAAAAAAGATCTTGGGTGATAGCCGGATTAACTCTTCCAAGCATACAAGAAAATAGAGGTAAAAATTGTGCTGTGGCTTTTGATCCAAATGGGAAAAAAATCTCTGAGTATACAAAGATACACCCTATTTCATTACTAGGTGAAAAAGAAACACATGTAGCAGGAGATAAAATTAAATGTTTTCCAATAAGAGACTTTCAGGTTAGCCCGTTTATATGCTACGACTTAAGATTTCCAGAAATTTTTCGCTCGGCGGTAAAAATGGGTACTAATCTTTTTGTTGTTATTGCATGTTGGCCTAAAAAACGTATCGAACATTGGACTACCTTAATCCGAGCTCGAGCCATCGAAAACCAAGCTTATATTGTCGGAGTAAACCGAGTAGGAGAAGACCCGCATTTGGAATACGGGGGACGCTCTTTAGTTATTACCCCTAAAGGAGAAATCATTGGAGATGGAAAAGAAAAAGAAGCGGTAATCGAAGCATGGATTGATAAATATAAAGTTGATGCTTGGAGAGATCAATTTCCAGCGGTCAAGGATATAAGGGATGATTTGTAATACGATTTCCCCCAAGAGATTGAGTTTTATTCTAAGCAGTTGACCACAAAGACCTGGGTAAATTTGCCTTAGCTAGAATACGATCAAGTTTTTGAAGTTCATCAGAAGTAAAATGGGTATGACTAGAAGCCTTAACATTTTCCAAAATTTGTGTACTACTACTTGCCCCAACCAATGCACTGGTAACTCTATCATCCCGTAAAACCCAGGAAAGTGCCATCTGGGCGAGCGTCTGCCCACGTTGTCCGGCATGATCATTCAATTCCTGAATAACCCTAATATTTTGTTCATTCACCTCGTTCTTTCGAAGAGGAGAATTTTCAAGGCTTGCCCGGGAACCTTCCGGTATACCCTTTAAATATTTCTCCGTAAGAAGACCCTGAAAAAGGGGACAGAATGCAATAATGCCGAGTCCAAACTCGCCACATGTATCAAGCAAACCATTTTCCACCCATCGATTAAGCATGGAATAATTTGGCTGATGAATTGCAAGGGGAGCAAAATTGTTTTCCTTACAAACACTGACTGCTTTTCTCGTACAATCAGCAGAATAACTGCTTATACCAACATAAAGGGCTTTTCCCTGTTCCACTGCAGAATTCAGAGCACCCAGTGTCTCATCAAGTGGAGTGTCCGGATCAAAGCGGTGAGAATAAAACAAGTCGAAATAATCTACATTCATTCTCTTAAGGGATTGATCGAGACTGGCCATCATATACTTCCTTGATCCCCACTCCCCGTATGGACCTGGCCACATATCATATCCTGCTTTGCTGGTAATTAAAATTTCGTCCCTGGGTAAATCCTTTAAGATTTTACCAACATTTATTTCCGCAGACCCGTATGGTGGACCGTAATTATTTGCCAAATCAAAATGGGTAATTCCTGCATCAAAAGATGAAAAGATCATTTCCTTTTGATTTTCAGTCGGTGTATCCCCTCCGAAATTATGCCAACAACCAAGGGTAATTGCGGGTAGTTTCAAACCCCAACGACCACATTTCCTGTAGGGCATCCGTCCGTCATACCTCGAAGGATTAGGACTTTTTTTCATTTTCTAAAAATCAGGACTCCGTCTCGACAGCCTCGTCCTCAACTTCTTGTTCATCGGAAATTTCATCCTCAAGTTGTTCCCCAAGATACTCACGCACACTAAGATCTCCAACAAAAGACAATCCATCACGACGTTCAACAACATGATATCGTTCTACATATTTCTGAACCACATGTATTTTTGCATCCAAGGGTTGAACAATTAACAATTGAAGATGGAATTCTTTGAATAGATCCAAAAGATACTGAGAGAACTCATCATCCGTTTTACTGAACATCTCATCAACTGCAACTAAACGGAATGTCTCTGTCTGCTTTCCGCCCACATCAATACCATATTGATAAGCGATAGCTGTAGCTAAAATGGTAGAAGCCAGACGATTCTTCTCTCCACCAGATTTACCAGCTGCACCACTGTAACTTTGACGAAGCGTATCCTCGTCTTTGTAAAATTCATCAGCCCTGAACTTGAACCAATTTCTGACATCAATCACTCGTTGTGTCCAATTGATATCCTGCTCTAATTCAGCAAGGAAATGCTCAACCCTATGATAACGTTCACGACGGCGCTCATCTTCGTCATCCGCCTCTAAATCACCTTCAAGTGCATGACGACGAAGTTTTTTAAATTTCCGAACCCCGTCATCACCAGCATCCTCAAACTTAAGTTGAATATATGTTTCCTCCTTACGGTCAAAGGTAACTCGAGAAAGATGTTCATTAAGCTCATTTATACGCTTACGAATTCGATCTCGATGGGATTCTAAGGCCTCACTGAACCCAGATACTTCTTCGGGCACCTGCACTCGGAGAAGTTCCTCAAAACGCAAACGGTTTTTGGCTAAATCCTCTTCTTCAATCTGGCGACGAATTTCTTCGAAAGAGGCATAAGTCGCATCATTATATCCGTCCTCCAAGTCAAGATTAAGTTCATCCCGGAACGCCTGATTTTTTGCATCTGCAATAAAACGTTGCATAGCAGCTACATTCTTATCGCGAAACTTATCCAATCCCGATTCGAGTTTGTGAATTTTAGCATCCAATTTGTGGGTGGCAGAGCGGGCAGCTTCTTCAATATCGTCAGGTTTTTCTGAAGGTTCCCCAAATTCTTTTGCAATTTCTTTGAAAAGATTATCCCTACGGATTTCCGCCGCTTCACGATCTTCTTCATTGGCGTCCTTATCCCCAATAGTCTCCTCAATAAATTCATCCATGCTCTTAACCAACAAAGAACGAAGTGAAGTCATTCTTGATTCGTTTCTTTCCGCCCTAGCCTCTACACCTCCAATACGTTGTAGAACCTCATCACGAATATTTTGGCTATCCTCCAATTGAACCGATGCTGTGTCTCGATCATCCTTAAGTTTTTTTAGAACATCAGAACCGCCCACAATTACTCGTTCTTCTTCTTCCAAATCTGCTATACGGGTAGCTAAACCAATTTGATCTATATCAGAAAATTCATTGGCACAGGCTTGTAACTGGGCTCCTGAACGAAGTTTAATCCTGAGTGTTAAACGTTCGGCCTCGGCCTCTCTCATAGCTCGCCCTGAATTGTCTAATTCTTCTCTCCATTTAATGAGGGAATCGTCAAGGGTTCTTTGCTTGGGATTGACATCCCACCCCATAACCCAGTTGGTGGCATCGTCCAGTAACCTAGAATCATCCTTTTGTCTAAAAACACCATCGCTCTTGATTAATCCTTCCACAGTTAATGCAAACGGATTTTTCAAGAATTCCTGATCTCTTCCTTCCCGACAAATATGAGGAAACCTTTCAGCTAATTCTGAATGCAACCATGTTTGCCTAATTTTTTCAAGCTCAGGTCTCAGGGAGAGTTTAGCTACGACTGAATCGTCATGCAATTTTGGATTTTTACGATCCGATTGAGGACAGATAAAAGAAAGTTTTTCACCCAAATGGTTTACTTCAAGGAATGCTTCCGCGTCCTCGGCTAATTTTTGGGGAACCACTACGGTAAGTGAGAAATCACGTAACAATCTTTCAATCGGCCCAGTCCATTTGACTTCATCCGGAACGACCTGAATTAATTCTCCAACAAAGGGCAATTCCTTAGCGTCACGATCCAATGCGGTGGCTAAGCCTGTTCTCAAACGAGCTATTTCCGAAGGAATATTTGAATTAGCTTCTAACAAGTATCTACGCTCATCTTCCAAGCTTTGCACTTTTTCGTTGGCTTTTTTAAGTAGGTATGAAATTTCGGGTATTTTTTCATCCAGCTCTCCGACTTTAGCTTCAATTCTGGGTAACTGGGTGTCCAATTCCCGACGAAGGCTAAGAAAGTCTTCCTCTTCCCGAACAGTTAAACCTTTTTCCCATGATCCGAGATGCCTTTCAAAAGTTGCCGCTCGTTTCGAAACAACTTCTCTCTTGTCCCGCAAACGATCCATTTCCGCACCAACTTGTTCTAATCTTCGATTTTCATCACTGTCTGCCAAAGCACGCTCTAAATGATTCAGTTTTTCTCTCAACCGATCAACCTCCAATCGGGCGCTTTTCAATCGAGCTCTTTCCGCTTCCTCCTGGTGTTTCAATTCGGTTACCCATTCAACTCTACGGTCAAGCTCTGCCTGTGCATAATAAGGTTCTATTGAATGTCGAATTTCCTCAGCGTGTGAACGTTCTTTATTCGCTTTAAGAAAGGAATTATGGGTTTCCTTAATTTCATCAAGTTGCTCAAGTTGATAAGCAGCTGTTTCGATTCTACGATGAGTACTTCTTAAATCATCAAACCTTTCTTGCAATGCGACCAGTTTCTCTTTTGAACCACCATCATCAAGCATGTGTTCACGAATAAACTGAGTTAAGTCTTTAACATCCTTAATACAGACAGCTTGATTGAAAATCGACATCGGTGAACGATTTCCCAAATCAGTGTCCATAAAAAGCATGGATTCGAATTTTTTATGATAAGCGGTAAATGAATCAAAAATAGTCAGGCTTCTTTCTTTAATAATACGCCGTATATTATCCACATCCCCAAGATCATTAAAATCTTCATCAATGGACAATTTTCTTTTTTCTACGATGTAAAGTTTGTCAACTTTTCCACCAGGGAGGCACCAAAGCACTTGAGCGACAGAAACATCAGTTTTATAAGCTTCGTTATAAAAATGAGCGAGCAACACGGTGTAAGATTCTCCAGGTTTACGCAATGTTTCCTTCCTTCCCTGCCCCGTAGTTGCGTCATGAATTTCAGAGTAGGCACCTAGAACATAATCTCTTTCGTTGCGCTCTCTACTACCTGCCTGGCTTGATGCAACATTATAATTACGAACCCGATTGGGCACAAGAAGAGTAAGAAGAGCGTCCACAATCGTAGACTTACCGGAACCATTACGTCCAGTAACCATGGATGTCCGACCATCTGGTCGCATGGTATAAACTTCATTATGAAATGTTCCCCAATTTAAAAGGGATAACTCATGCAGTCTATATCCCGCAGTCGATTTATCGGGTGAAAATTCAAGTTCAAGTTGTGATTCAAACATCATCATCCTCCATTTCTTCCTCTAAATCTGGGGTTCTTCTCTTAATTTGCTCTCTTACTTCGACAAGTTTTTCTGGGGGCAATTTTGCCTTTATAATCCGTTCTACTCGATACAAACCACCATCCCGGTCACGAACTTTCTTAAGAATACCCCACTCTTCAAATTTTGTAACTAAGGCAGAAATTTGACGGTGTATCTTTTTTTCATCATGAAGTTCAGGATAATAAGGAGTCATTGTTTCGCGTAAATCCAATGCTGATCTGTACAGATGATCTCCTTCATCCTGATTTTGTTCAAACCGCATAAGTTCTTCCCGAAGCAAAACCATAAAAATAGTTTGGTGGTAGGATAACCTGGTTCGTCTTAAAACTCTTGGCAAGGGGGCTTCCGCACCATCATCCCAAGCATCTGCATCATCCTCTTCTAATTCATCCCTTTGACGAACAAAAGCATATCCGGCGGAATCATCTCGAGCGACCTCCATTCCAATTTCAAAAAAATGATTGCGGATTTTTTCCCACTCCGCTCCTAGGCGACCCCAAAGGTCTAAATCTTCTTGGTAAATGGGACCGTTCAATAAACGAACAATCACATGACGATGAGTAATGGCAGGATTCATAATAAATTACGTTGAAAAACGAGTTGTTGTACTTCAACAAAACGTGGTTGAGCCGGGCGATTTAAATCAATACTGATGATTTCATCGGAAAGAATTTCATGCCTGTTATCTTCCCCCGCAATCACTCGATAACAGACCACATCTACGATACCGCGCTCAAGAGGAAATTTTTCAACCATATCTGTCAGGCTGATTTTTTCATTCTCCTCAAGAACTTCATCCACTCGTTCTCTGAATTTACCAAGATCAAGTGGTTCTCCAACGGAATGAAGGATTTCGTTCATCCATTCGGAATCATCAGGAGTGGCTTTTTTAATGGTAGAAAAAGGTTCTACGGCTTTGGGTTCCCAAAACTCTGCCTCCATTAAGGAGAAGAACTGTGGTCTGATATCAATCTCAAATTCCCAATCCTCTGGGGGAGTGTCACGCAGTTGAAAAGCCTGTTGACGAATGGATGTCAATGTATCCCTTATCTGCCGCCCAGATCCTCCAGCATGATCTCCCACAACTTGACGAAGTTTTCGACTAATTCGACCATAAGCTCCATGTGCCGCACCCGCTTCTCCAAATAATCGTTCCCCGAGGTTGGAAAAAACTTTATTGGGATCAAGTCCGCGTTTTCGAGCTATATCAGAAGTCTGTTCGGCTAAACCGCGCAATTTACGAGCAAGGGCGGGATTAGTCATCATTGAACGAAAACCAAAGTAACTTTTCCCCTGATCACATCCTCGCAATTCTTCGTCAGAATCAAGTACATGCTCCACAATATCTCCTTTCGATGCGAGTCCTTGTGCATAAAGCTTAGAAATCTGCCTTGCATGATCCTTAAAAAATTCCTCTATTGCCCGAAAATCAGAAAGGAAATGCTCAACTAAATCAGAAAGGTCATAAACTTGATCTCGAATTACATCTTCGCCAAAAATGGGTGCTTCTCCCGTTTCCTGAATTTTACGAATCTCTTCATCAATATCCTCTCTTTTTCGAACAAGTTCCCGAATTCTAGCTTCTGGATCTGCATTAACTCCTTGGGAGAGATTCTGCATTTCCAGCATAATTCGATTGAACCGGGATTCAGTGGTCGCATAACCACGATGCTGCATAGCCAATAAGTCCTGCAACCAACTCAATACTTTCTCAGAGTGCCTGGTTAAACGAAATACATATTCTTCCCTATCTTCATTAAATGTTTTAGTCAGGTAACGGTGTTCCTCATCACACCACTCGTCCAGATATTCCTGAGGTAATCTCTTGGGAGCATCAAAATCTTCAAGCTCGCGCATCTGTTCAATATGTTCGGATAAGGTACCTGTTAATTCTTCTTCAGAGGCTTCTACTACTCCCCAATGCTTGAATGTTTTAAAAAAGAAACCGGCAACGAAGGAACCCAAACGGCCTCTCATCAGTCGCAAAGCGGGTGACTCATCAAAAAGGTGCAAAAAGTCTTCGTCCATACTAATTATAATTCACAATTCAATTCCCTAGAGTGAGAACCTTAGAACTCAAGTCAAAGAGAAGTTATTACCAATCTAAAATCCTTGTGAAAAACCTCATATGAATATTTAAAAAGAGATCTATTTTAAACCCCCATGATGCTCTAGGAATAAAATTTAATCCCGAAGCCTCAATCTTCTTATTTTTTCTCCACCCCCAATAAACAGTGAACCATTCCAATAAGATATACTTTCAGCCTCTCCCCCCGCATTATACCTTGCAATCTCGATTCCAAGATCTAAATCAAAAGCCCGCACTTCATTCAAATCTCCCAAAGCTAAAAAAAGACGGCCTTTTTCATCAAAGACTATTCCCCTCGGTTCGACTCCAGATGGAGAAAAATCAACCAGGGTCCAAGAATCTACCAAAATTAAATCCTCGGGAATATCATAAACAACAACCCTGGAAGCATCAGGTTCTGCAGCAACAAGTTGTTTTCCATTCGGACTGACTGCAAGCCCTTCGACGCGTACTAAATCATCATTTAGAATCCCAACATATCCAATGTCAGGCCTAACTCGGTAAATCGTACCCGTATGCGGCGAACTTACAAATAAATCGCCATTGGGTGCTATGGCTAAATCCTTTACTGAACCGAATCGATATCCATCATACGAATCAGCAAGTACTTCAAGTTTATGTGCACTGGGAGAAATGCGCAGTAATTTCCCGGTTCCTGCATCGGCAACTAAAAGCCTGCCCTGCGTATCCACTCTAAGCCCTTCTGCCCGAACCGAAAAGTCTCCTATGGGAGAAACCCATTCAGTTAAATCAATAAAAACTTCGGGTATTTGCTTCGATCCAATCTTAAACCTGCCTATTCGCCCCTCTTTTTCAAAATTAGCAAAAAATAAATCACCTTCGGCTGAAAATGCTAAGCCACCACTTTGTTCAACCGGAGAGATAACACTCTCAGGAATAACTTTGGTAGCAGGTGGTAAAATTACACCATCCCCTAGAGTAAATTCATTACTAGGTTTCTTTGGAACATACACACATCCACCCCCTCCCCAAATGAGGAGAAAGATAATCGTGACAAACCAATCTAATCTGTATTTCAAGTTAGTTTCAAAAGCTAAGATTAACTAAAACAAGGATAGCGGCATCTCTTCAAAGAAAAAAAACACTAAAAGAACAATTTCTGATTAGAACATGAATCACAAAACCTTACTTCTTGCAAAAAAAGCCTGGAAAGAAGCCGATGCCATTCTCGTTGGTGCTGGAGCCGGAATGGGAGTAGATTCTGGCCTGCCCGATTTTCGGGGTAAATCAGGATTTTGGAAAGCTTACCCTCCCTTGGCTAAGATGGAAATAGAGTTTGAAGAAATGGCGAACCCACATTGGTTCCTTGAAAACCCACGACTGGCTTGGGGCTTTTATGGACACAGGTTTAACCTTTACCAAAAAACCCAACCACACAATGGGTTCCATATTCTACTAACAAAATTTAAAGAAGGAAATATTCCAATGTTTGTATTAACTTCGAATGTGGACGGTCACTTTCAAAAAACAGGGTTTAAGGAAAATCAAATCATGGAATGCCATGGCTCTCTTATGCATTTTCAATGCATTGAAGAATGCGGGCAGCCCATTTGGCCAATCAGCCCAGATTTACAGTTGCAAATTAACCCCGAGAATTTACTCGCCAAAGAACCGTTACCAAGTTGCCCTCAGTGTGGTTCCCTTGCACGGCCAAATATTCTTATGTTTTCAGACTTTGCCTGGGATAGTTCCAGAACTTTTGCACAAAGACAAAGGTTCGAGAAATGGATTGAAAAATTCAAAAATAAAAACCTCCTTATTATTGAGTTTGGTGCGGGCACTAATATCCCAACCGTTCGCCTGACTTGCGAAGAGGTCTATCAATCTGCAGGAAATCATTTCATTAGGGTTAACCCTAGAGAACCCGAGTGTGGATTAAAAAATACAATCTCCCTGCCCATGGGTGCAAAAGATGCCCTAAAAGCAATCTCTGAGAATCAATAAAGAATGCCGCCCCTATGGATAATGGAATTTCAATCCTATTAAGATAGCAGGTTGAGAAGACTATTAGCAGTAGTCATTAGAAACCCATCGATTTACTTCTCTAATTTAACAAGAAACAAATCTTTCATCTTTTTGGCAGAACCAATTATTTCCAGATCATACTGAACATTACCCGTGGAAATTGCATCCCCTCCGCCATGACCAGTCAGTTCAAAAAGGTAATACGGTTCATCCCGGTCCACCTCGACGAGACAAGTGTAAAGGAGAGATGGTTGACCAAGCAAAGGGTCGGGAAAATCATTACTGAAATCTTTTGGAGCATTAATCTCCACGCAAAGAACAAATTCATTCCCTTTACCTGCCTCCAAATATGGATCAAGAGCGAAGCGATGAGATTCAGTTGCTCCACTCACTGCATCAACTTCACCGGAAGGCTTAATACCTGATAGTAATGTGTAACGATGACGCCAAAGGGGAAGAATATGACTGCGTTGCGTTTTATAATCCTCCCAAAGAGGAACTTCAGAGTAGGCAAGTGACTGCTCCAGATAAAGAGTTTCAATCATTGAACCTATGGTACTCTCGGCCCAAACCGCAATGGAGGGCATAGGATTCAACTCCGGTTGAAAGCTCAGAAGAATAGATAATCCACTCCCATTATTTTCCTGACTTTCACGAACGATCCATTTTCGGTGTGGAGCAGGTTCTTCAAAACCAACAAGGCTCGAAGATCTTACAATTTGTGAACTGTTTCTATGTTCATAACTGTTATCGATTAACCAGGATGCAGGAGGAATACTTGAAACAGAACCGTAAACTAAAAAGCCAAACACGGTGCCAAAAAGAATAACCTGTAGTCGAAGGGATGCACCTTGCTTACCCGTGGTAATTCGATTTTTGAAGTATGGTAATCTTGCCAGCAAATGCATTATCACAAGAACCAGAGTTACAAAACCGGCAATGATATGAATTTGGGTGACGGTAATAGAAAATGGACGCAAGTATGCAAGAACACCGGTTACTGCCAGTGCGGAAAAGCTAAACAAAAGGCCAAAATTGACCAGGTGTCTCATCTAACTGTTAATGCCCCCTCTTACTCGGGTTATTAACCAGTTTTGTCCCATCGAAACCGATCAATTTTCTTAATTCCTTGATATGTGACTTACCAACCTCTTTGGGATTTGCCCCATGCTTTTTGCATAAAACCGCTGCAAAACCAGTAGCAATTCCCATTTGCCCACAGGTATTCATAACCCTTGGTCCGCAGAGTCCAACATGAGTGCAGCTAAAGCATCGACCTGCCATCATTAAATTTGAAAGATTTCTTGAATAAAAACTACGAAAAGGGATGAAGTAGTAACCTCCAGTTTTATGAAACATAGCCGTGGATAAGAAATCCTCTTTTGCTCCTTTTAGCTTCCTTTGGTAATGCCCATCCACCTCTCTTTTCTCAACAACAACAGCATCCGGGAATTCCCTACGCTTTACGGCATCGTGCATATCGTAAATATGATCTCCCATTAAACGACGGGACTCACGCTTGCCACCAACATAGGCGACCCATTTCAATTTATTCGGAGCATATTTCGGGTTTTTCTTAGCATTGGAAAATGAGCCAAATATTGCACGCAACATGTGATCGCGAATTTCTTCCGCATCATCAACCTGATTTAAATCATTATCTGAATACTCCCAGAACCACTCTCCTTTAGAAGCAACATGTTTACCAGACACCGCCGTGGCCCACGGCACCTTAGGGAAATCCTGTTTTTGGTTTGTTCGCTCGCTATTCCATAAAACACTTGTTCCCATGACTCGGTTATCCGCTTTTTTCGGACTCCACAAATCACCATATTTATCCCATCCTTCATCATGTTGGGAAGCTGCTTCTCGGCCATAGCGATAGTCAGCTCCAGCCCAGTAACCCAGCCAACCGTCTCCAGTCGCATCAATAAAAACCGGAGCACGAAATCTTTTAATTCTTCCGCCCGTTACCTCTCTAGCCTCTACACTGAGAATTTTATCTCCCTTCTTTTCAATACCGCAGGCCGTATGATGGGCAAATAGATCAACTCCGGATTCTGCCATCGTTTTTTCTCTTTTAACCTGATCAACTTTGGCTTTTTGATCTCCATTTGGATAGTGGTAGGTGTCTATCGATTTGAGAATGTCTGAACCGTACCCATGGATGCCAAGCGTATGAACACGGATTTCCTGGCTTGCGTTACCTCCAAATAGCGGGCGGTCCTGAATCACCGCGACCTTTAACCCTTGAGAACGAGCGGCAAGTGCAGCTCCACAACCGGACATACCCCCTCCAACAACAACAAGGTCGAAAGACAACTCCTCGACTTTTTCCTTCGACCGACCGGTGAGCACATCCTTCCAATCAGATAATTCCTTCAAATCGTCGTCTGGCAAAGACGGGTTTGATTCCTGGGTAAAAAATATTGCATCACAACGGCCATCGAACCCAGTTAAGTCGCGAAGAGAAATTTTGGTTTTTCCAGCTTTAGCAATTTCAACCGAACCTCCGGACTGCCAGTGCCAGGATTCCTCAGCTTCACCAAATGTTATCTTAAGAGGCTTGTCTTCAACCAAGACCTGAAAACGTCCCGGCGACTGCCACTCTCCTTTACACCAGTCCCTATTCCTGACCCAGACATTCCATTTACCTGACGCAGGCAAATCCACTTCAGTCTCTGCATCTTCAACCGGCTTACCCATTCCATGTGCCAATAGATAATTTCCACCCATTTGTAAATAATGCTGGGTATCTATTTTCCAACCACCCGTATTGGCAAAGGAAGATGCCTCAATTAATACACCTGAACGACTTAACGCGGAACTGGGCTTGGCCCCTATCAGATAATTTGGAACAGAAAGAGAAGCAACCCCGACCCCACCGATTACGCGGAGAAATTCTCGCCTTTTTGAAGTTTGTTTTTTCATAGTTTTGTTAGAATTATAAGAAGATTAAGAAAGTATATCCTTGATAAGATGTCCGTGAATATCGGTTAAACGAAAATCTCTGCCCTGAAATGGATAAGTGAGTTTTTTGTGATCCACTCCCATAAGATGCATAATTGTGGCGTTCAGGTCATGTACATGTACTGGGTTCTCGGTTATATTATAACAATAATCATCCGTGGCTCCATAAGACATTCCTTTTTTAATTCCTGCTCCCGCCATAAAAATTGTGAAACATCTGGGATGATGGTCCCGGCCATAATTTGTTTCTGTCAATTTACCCTGTGAGTAAATTGTCCGGCCAAACTCTCCACCCCAAACAATTAAGGTATCTTCCAAAAGTCCTCTTTGCTTAAGGTCTTTGATCAAGGCAGCTGTTGGCTGATCCACATCCCTGCATTGTCCCTTAATTGCATTGGGTAAACCACCGTGATGATCCCACCCCATGTGAAATAACTGAATGCATCGAACATCTCGCTCGGCCATTCGACGGGCAAGCAGGCAGTTTGCTGCATAAGTTCCCGGCTTCAAAACATCGGGTCCATAACTGTCCAAAATATGTTTTGGCTCCTTGGAAACATCCGTTAATTCCGGTACACTTGTCTGCATACGAAAAGCCATTTCATATTGCGAAATACGGGCATCAATCTCGGGATCTTTGACTAACAGATGATCCTTTCGGTTGAGCATAGCCAATTCATCCAACATATCCCGCCTAATGCTACGGTTCATTCCCTTCGGATCAGATAAATAAAGCACTGGATCACCCGAATTTCTGAATTTGACTCCCTGGTGTTGAGTGGGAAGAAAACCGGCTCCCCAGAGTCGATCGTATAGTGGTTGATCATTTGGACGACCCGTACCCCATGAAGTTAGTACAACATATGACGGCAGTTCCGCATTTTCGGTTCCCAGACCATAACTTAACCACGAGCCGATACTCGGGCGGCCAGCTAACTGATGTCCTGTTTGGCAAAAAGTGATCGCAGGATCATGGTTAATTGCCTCGGTATGCATTGATTTAATAAAACACAACTCATCAGCTTGTTTTGACAAATGAGGCAAAACATCACTCATCCACTGCCCTGACTGGCCAAATCGGGCAAATTTAAAAATACTGGGAGCGACCGGAAAATTTTTCTGACCCGATGTCATCGTTGTCAAACGCTGCCCTTTACGAATGGATTCGGGTAAGTCCTCACCACGCACCTTTTCCATTCCCGGTTTTGGATCAAAAAGATCCATCTGAGAAGGTGCACCTGACTGGAATAAATAAATGACCCGTTTCGCTTTGGCTGGAAAATTGGGAAAGCCCTGTAAACCAGGATCTTTAGCTTGTGCTTTTTGCGAGGATAATAATCCGGCCAATGCAGTTGCACTTAGCGCCGCCGCTCCATTGCGAAGAAAAATTCTCCGATTCAAAAAATCCTGTGCTGATGAAAGATTTGTTTTGGAAGTGAGTAACTGATTAAAATGATTCATTTTTAAAACTCCTAATCTTTGGTTATAACACGGTCTAGGTTTAAAAGCACATTTGCGGTGATAGTATAAGCGGCTAAATCAGCGGGATCTAAATTTTCATCCGGCTCCTTTTTTCCATGGGAAATCATCTGTTTTGCAGCCTCATGGTGTTCCTGAAAATGAATTTTTCTGTCTTCAAATCCTTTTTGTAGTAAAGAAAGAGTCTGCTTATCAGGACTTCGTGATGTGGCCAAACGATAACCAGTGGTTAATCGATCACGAATATCTGAACCTCCTTCCTTCATCATTCTCTCGGCCAAACTCCTTGAAGCCTCAACATAGGTAATCTCATTTAACAGAGCAAGAGCCTGTAATGGCGTGTTTGTTCGTGAACGTTTGGGGTAACATACTTCCCGGTTTGGTGCATCGAACAAAAGCATCGATGGAGGAGCAGCGGTGCGTTTCCAAAAAGTGTACATACTTCTTCGATACAAACCCTCGCCCTCATCTGCTTTATACTTGGTTAAATTCCCATAACGGTTTGTTTCGGACCAAACCCCCTCAGGCATGTAGGGACGTGTACTTGGTCCACCAACTTTTTTAATCAACAACCCACTACTCGCCAGAGCTTGATCCCGAACCAATTCACCATGCAATCGGAAACGGGGCCCCCGGGCCAACAGTCGATTCTCCGGATCCTTTCTAAAATAACTATCCGGAGCTGAAGAATTTTGACGATAAGTTTTACTCAGCATAATAAATTTAATCATGCCTTTCATATCCCATGCCTGTGCAGGCTTTCCGTTTATTTGAGGTAGTGCCGAAGGCTTGGCAAATTCTACCGCCAACCAGTCAAGCAGTTCCGGATGAACCGGCCATTCTGCCTGCGAACCAAAATTTTCTGAAGTCTTCACAATACCCACACCAAATAAACGCTCCCAAATCCTATTTACCCAAACGCGGGCAGTTAAGGGATGATCCCCGGATACCAACCATCGAGCTAAACCGAGACGATCATTAGGCTGACCTTTAGGTAACGGTGGTAAAGCTGCAGGTAGCGACCTTCCTACTTTTTCAGTAGGTTGATCATATTCACCACGATTTAAAATAAATGCATCCCTTGGTGCGGGCTTCTCCTTCATAATCATGGTACTTGGCACCTTAGCCATAAAATCGTCCATGACTTTTTTGGATTGATCTACTTTTGCTTTTGCAACTGAAACGGGATTTTCCACCTCAGTGCGGAAATATTTTTTCAATTGGTTCAATTCTTCAGGCCCTAAATCCTCAACTTTCTTACGCACGAGAGAAACGAGATTTTCGGGGATTCCAGATTTTGCATCCAGGGAACTTACTTTTTTCTCGGCATATTGAATACGAAATCGACCGATATTATGATCCGAAAACACGGATTGGTGATAAATATTGATCACCAATTCCGCTCCCTCGGGAACAGAGATCGGAGTCTTTGCCATAAACATAGCCATAAGCGCTTTCTCCTTGGATGGATTGGACCCGTGAACAGCCCATCCCTTGGATCCCTTCTTTTTTAGATTAGAGGCATTTTTAATGATCTGAATTGCGGGATATCCACTTTGTTCATAGCTTGCCTCTGCTTTATCCAATTTTAAGACAATTGATTTTTTCTTTCTGTCTTTAAATTCCAACTTAACTTCCAGTCCAGTCATTACAAAATTTCCATTTCCTGAGCGCCCAAATTTAATTCCCTTAAACGATGGATCGGAAATAGATTCAATTAAAACTCCAGATAATTTCTTCGATTTAAAAGGACTTCTGATTTCATAGGTATCATTTGGAGGATTCTTGCCAGTTCCTAACCAAGATCCGTCTTTTTGCTTTTTAAATGTAGATCCCCCCTTACTTACAACCCGTTCATTTTGCAATTTTTGCCACAGGGTCGGTGCACGATCCTCTGTTCCTAACTCTTCACGGGCTTCCTTGATCCAACCCGCAAGAGCAGGTGCCATCATTTTTTCAGCCTTCTTTATTTCACTCTGAGCATCTTTTACAGATTTCTCCAGTTCCAAAATCCGTTTTTTCTGTTCGTCGTTGGGCACCTTAATAAAGGGAGGGGTATTAAATCCATTTTTCCCATTAGCCGCCAGTACTCCACTCTCATCATTTGAATTAAAATAAGCAAAAAATTCAAAGAACTCCTTCTGAGAAATTGGGTCGTATTTATGATCGTGGCAACGGGCACAGGACATAGTAAGTGCGAGCCAGGTAGTACCCGTTGTCTCCACTCGATCAATCACCGTTTCCACAAACCACTCGTCCACAATCCGACCACCCTCCCCGTTCAACCTATGGTTTCGATTAAACCCGGTAGCCACAACCTGGTCCTGGGATGGATTTGGCAACATATCTCCAGCCAACTGTTCGATTGTGAACTGATCGAAAGGTAGGTTTTTATTAAATGCGTTAATCAACCAATCTCGCCATAGCCACATATCCCTGCTCCCATCACTTTGAAATCCATTACTGTCTGCATAACGAGCGAGATCAAGCCATTCAATCGCCATTCTTTCGCCGTAATGCGGAGAACTAAGTAATCGATCCAATACTCTTTCGTATGCATCTCCAGAGGTATCTTCAATAAAATCATCTACTTCACTCAAGGTTGGAGGTAATCCGGTTAAATCAAGGCTTACTCGACGTAACAAAGTTTCCTTATCAGCTAATGCCTGCATCTGCATTCCTTCTTCATTCAATCGTTTTTGAATAAAGGAATCAATCGGATGCTTCGCACCTTTTGCTTGAGGAATCTCCGTTCTTTGGGGATTTATAAATGCCCAGTGGCCCTGGTATTCTGCCCCCTGCTCTATCCATTTTTTAAGAATTTCTTTTTGCTCAACTGTGATCGACTTACCACTATCCAAGGGAGGCATATGTTCTTCATCATCATCCGAGAGAAAAATTCTCGAAATAATCTCACTCTCTTGCGGTTCCCCCTTTACAATAGCAGGGAAGCCAGATTTTGCATTCTTAAATGCATCACTTTCAAGGTCCAAACGAAGCCCACCTTTTCTTTCCTTTTCATCCGGTCCATGACAATGAAAACATCCATCTGAAAGAATAGGCCGAATATCCCGATTAAATTCCAGCTTTCTCTCCGCCCAAACTGAGGACATTAAAAACCACACTAAAAAAAAGGAAAGATGAACTCTCATACTAGCATCACTAAAAACCCAGAACCGTTTTCCTGGCAACAATCTTAAAACAGGTTTTCATAATTTATTATTCCAAGAAATAACAATCTTTGCCGTAAAAAAGTTTTTCATATGTCATACGGATACACTCCGTATTTAAAAAAATTTAACGAAAAATTAAAGAATCACTCAGCAAAGGTCTCGAGTTCTTCCCATCGAGAATAAGAACTTGCAATCTGAACCTCCAATTTCTCCAAGTTTGCCTGATCACCAGTTGGATCGCTTTTGGGGTTTCGATAATAATCCGGATTCTGCATGGCAGCAGTTATTTGATCACGCTCCGCTTCCATTCTTTCTATTTGCTTAGGCAGTTCTGTAAGAGCTTCTTTATCTTTGTTGGAAAGTTTTTTTGGTTTGTTTTTGACTGGAACTGCTTTGGGTTTCTTGGAATTGCTCATGTTTTTAGCAAGTTCTCGATCAGACAACCATTGGTCGCAACCACCGGCATACTCCGTTATCCCTCCCTCTCCATCCAATGCAAGGGTCCCAGTAACCACATTATTTAGAAAAGCCCGGTCGTGACTGACTAACAGCAAAGTACCCTCAAACTGAAGCAGTCTTTCTTCCAATAATTCAATGGTTTCAATATCCAAATCATTAGTGGGTTCATCCATAACCAACAGATTGGCAGGTTGAAGAAAAAGTTTTGCCAAAAGCAGACGGGCACGCTCCCCTCCTGATAGCATTTTTGCTGGTGCACGGGCAGTTTCAGGTAAAAAAAGAAAATCCTTAAGATAGGAAAGTATGTGTTTGGAATTTCCATTTATGGTTACCGTGTCTCCATTGGGAGCAACATTTTCGGCTACAGAAAGGTTTTCATTCACGATCTCCTTATGCTGGTCAAAATAGGCAACTTCCAACTTCGTTCCATGTTCAACCGTACCACAGGTCGGTTCGAGTTTCTCTAACATTAACTTGAGGAGGGTTGATTTACCCGAACCGTTTAATCCAACCACACCGAGTTTATCCCCACGCCAAATGGTGGTGGAAAAGTCATGAATTATCTTGTTTTCATCCCATCCAAAATCTACATCTTTTACAGTAATGACCTTTCGACCAGAAGTCTGCCCCTGGTTAGCAGATAGATTACTTTTCCCCTGCAGTTCTCGTCGATTCGACCGTTCCTCGCGAAGTTTAAATAATGCACGAACCCGTCCTTCATTACGGGTTCTACGGGCTTGTATTCCTTTTCGGATCCAAACCTCCTCCTCGGCCAGTTTCTTATCAAATACTGCATTCTGCTTTTCTTCCGCAGATAATATTTCCGCTTTTCGTTCTAAAAATTTATCATATCCACAATTCCACGAAGTAAGATTGCCACGATCCAGTTCTAAAATACGGGTGGAAACCGAACGGATAAAGGATCGATCATGAGAAACAAAAAGAGAAGAAAATTCCGCTTTTTGAAGAAATTTTTCCAACCATTCAATTCCTTCAAAATCAAGATGGTTTGTGGGTTCGTCCAGAATCAAAAGATGGGGCTGACCAACCAGTGCCCGGGCAAGTAATGCCCTACTTTTATTCCCTCCAGAAAGGGTGTCAAATGCATCATCCGGCTTAAGGCCAACCCGGTCAATAATTGAAGCAACCTGATGATCAAGACTCCAACCATCTGTCTCATCTAATTCGGACTGCAATCGATCCACTTCATCTGCCAATATTGAATCATCCGGATTTTCGCTCAGTTGGAGCGTTGCTTGATTATAGGAACATAAAACATTTGCCTTTTTTCCCAATCCCTGTGCGACAACATCAAAAACACTGCCTTCCACCCCGCTGGGAATTTCTTGATCAAGCTTGGCCACCCGAAAATCAGGTACTCGTTCACTCTCTCCTTTATCCGCTTCTATCTGCCCCGCTAAAATCCGTAACAAGGTTGATTTCCCCTCGCCATTCCGGCCAAGCAGGCAGATTCGTTCCTTCTTTTCTATGCTTATCCCAACATCATCAAGAAGCAGGGGCCCACCAAAAGATACAGACAAATTACGATAACTGATTAATGCCACGAAGACTTAGTAAGGAAATATCCAAAATGGAGCAAAGACTAATACTCGAGAAACTATAAATTTATATTTTTCTAGAATTTCTTTATGGAAGAATTTGATTCATTCATAAAATATTTTGGATCATGATATGGCTTGGGTTTTCCAAAATCAGGATCCTTGTATCCAAGTTTTGGATTCCACCCCCAAAAAGGAGGACTTAAAGTTTTTTCCCATGCTTTATGTTTAGCAATAACCTGTTTTGTACGTATTGGTCTATGAACTGATATGTCTTTCGACTCAGCCCGATCTTTCCACAACTCAAAAGCCTGAAAACTTTTCCCGCCATCAAAAGAAACCGCTTTAAAGTTTTGATCTCTGACTGCCTTACGATTTCCCCAACTCCAGTAAAGGGTTTCGTGAGGAAACTCCCGATTTGGCCATTTTAAAAAAGGGAGTAAATTTACCCCGCCGAGATTCCATTCAGAATCAATTTCTCCACCGGCAGCAACAAGCATGGTGGGAAAAAGATCGAGCGAAATAACCGGCTTCCAATAAGTCTTCTTCTTTCTGAACTTGGCCGGCCATTTTAAACAAAATGGGACTCGAAGCCCTCCTTCCCAAAAAGTTCCCTTTTTACCCCGAAATGGTTGATTAGAAGATAGTTCATGGCCACCGTTATCACTAAGAAACACAACCATGGTATCCTCTTCCACCCCATTTTCGCTTAAAGCTTGGAGTACTTTACCGACATTTTGATCCAATGATTTAATCATGGCCACAACCAAGTCCCGCTGTC
This sequence comes from Opitutales bacterium, assembly GCA_028101545.1. GTDB lineage: Bacteria > Verrucomicrobiota > Verrucomicrobiia > Opitutales > Seribacteraceae > Seribacter. The sequence continues at coordinate 23,205 of JAOHKZ010000024.1, forward strand.
CTTTATCATTTGCATCTTCCTCTTTAACTAACTCTAAAGGAGCCTGAAAAGGACCATGCACTGCGTTAAATGGAATATAACAAAAAAAGGAATTTCCTTTATTCCTTTCGATAAAGGATACTGCTCGATCCCCTATTTGATCGGTTAAATACTCGCTTCGATCCCTGAGCAATACTCCTCCCTTGACTACATTTGAACGTCTTACCCCTTTTGATGCATATGTTTGACTGATAATTTTTTTATTATAAAAAATCGGATTATGTTCGCGATTGAGTCCAGGCAGGTAATTAGAAGCACCATTATTAAAACCGAAAAATTCATCCCAGCGATTAAAGGGCATCATTTCCTCAAAATCACCTTCGTGAGCTTTTCCGAACAAGCCTGAAACATACCCCAATGGTTTTAACACCTCAGGAAGAATTGGAATATCTAATGGAATTCCCGGTTTAATATCTTCGGAAATCCTGTAAGGACCAACATTATCCCAAAAACCAAAAGTTTGTTGGTAACGTCCAGTAAGTAAACCGGCACGGGACGGAGCGCATACGGGACAACTGACATAACCGTCGGTAAAAGTCACCCCCTCCTTCGAAATCGAATCGATATGGGGAGTAGGTACATCACCTCCTTGATACCCCACATCACCGTAACCCAAATCATCGGCAAGAAAGATAACGAAATTTGGCTTACTCCAAAGGTACCCAATATTTAAAACAAGTAACCCTGTTATCAGAATAGCTTTCTTAGATGGGAAACTCATAAATATAATTTATCCGAAATATTCCTTCACTTCATGCAAAGACCGGGTGTTAAATACATGATCTCTAGTTAGCCAACCTTTACGGGCAATATTTACCCCGGTTAATTGAAAGTCATAGTGAGGTAGAGCATGGGCATCCGGATTAATGGCACAGAGCAAACCCTTTTCTGCCGCTTTTTTCCAATGTCTCCAATCCATATCCAGACGCATGGGATTGGAATTAAGTTCAATTATTTTGTGATTAGCAATTGCTGCATCAATAATCTTTTGAATATTCATCTTGCTCGCTTCCCGCTTTAGTAAGAGTCGCCCGCTCACATGACCTAGCATGGTAACATTCGGATGTTCCAATGCCTTAATAATCCGACTGGTCATGGTCTCCTCATCCTGTGTCAGGCCATTGTGAACCGAAGCCACCACATAATCAAGGGTCCCTAAAACCGAATCCGAAAAATCTAACTTCCCACCCGATAAAATATCCACTTCGGAACCAGCAAAAATATGACTGGAAAAAGAACCACTTTCATTCAATGCCCGAATGGCCTGAACCTGTTTTTCCAACCTGGCTTCATCCAAACCATTAGCCTGAAAACTCGATTTTGAATGATCAGCCACCCCCAGATACTGCCACCCCCGCTTGTCTGCTTCAGCAGCTATTTCCTCTAATGTGTTTCGTCCATCGGAGGCTGTGGTGTGATTATGAAAACAACCCTTTAAATCCTCTAATTCAAGCAATTCCGGGAGTTCATTCTTTTCGGCTGCTTCCACCTCGCCCATCCCCTCTCGTAAAGAAGGTGGAATGTAAGCAAGACCGAGTGTCTTAAAGATATCTTCTTCTGAATGTGCCTCTACCGTACCCTTGCTTCGGGAAGAATCCTTTTCCTCTTCTGGCCGAAGCCCCCATTCACTAAGACTTAGGCCCACAGATAGTGCTTTTTGGCGCATCCTGACATTATGATCCTTGGAACCGGTAAAATGATGCAGGGCAAAGTAGAATTGTTCTGAAGGGACAACCCGTAGATCCGCCTGCATCCCCCCCTCAAAACGAACACTCGATTTAGTATCTCCATGTGCAGTGACCTCGACAATTCCCTCCATCTGCGTGAACCATTCCATAATCGGTTCCGGATTTGAGGAAGCCACCAGAAAATCAAGATCACCCACCGTCTCCATCCCCCTTCTCAGGCTACCTGCAGCCTCCACCCGTTCGACTTCGGGCAGGGCCTGTAAACCAGGAAGAATACGATCTGCCACCCGCCGGGCATCCCACCATAAATGACGGGCCGCATAAGCCTCCCGGTTTTCAATCCCCGATAAAATCTTGTCCTGTGTTTTAGTGCCAAATCCTTTTAACTCTGCTACCCGGCCATCATTACAGGCTTGGGTTAAAGATTCAATGGAATCAATTCCAAGTTTTTTATGAAGAGCATTTATTTTCTTACCCCCCAAACCGGGAACCTCCAACAGGTCAAGCAGACCATCCGGAACGGATGCTTTGAGCTTATCGAGGAATTCAAGCTCACCCGTGGTGAAAAGTGTTTCAATCTTTTCCGTCAGTGCTTTTCCAATGCCGGGTATATTCCCGAGCCGCCCCTCCTCAATTACAGTTCCCAAATCCTCCTCTAATGTCTGTAATGTTCGAGATCCGGAAAAATAAGCCCTTACCTTAAAAGGATTTTCACCCTTTATCTCAAGCATGGTTCCAATTAAATCGAGAACAGCAATAATATCATTCTTATCCATTGCTGAATACCATGATAGATTTATGTCTTAAAATCGAAGCAAAAAAACAAATATCAAATGCCTATTGAAATCGCAGATTTTTTTCCACCAGTGCAGGTTCGCTATATTTCACCATCTGTCTTTTTAGTTCTTTTTCCAGGCGAACGAAATGATCCTTATATTCATCCCGGCCGTAAAAATTAACCAGCTCATCTGGATCCTTTTCAAGATCAAACAACCAGGGCTTATCGGAAGTGGAAATCACCAGTTTATAACGGCGGTCAAATGCGGCGACCCAGGCCCCTCCCGAGTGTCGGACATAAACAATTCGGTCTTTGGCAATTTCTTTTTTCTTGTTGGTGTAGGCAATCGAAGCATTCAGTCCATGCATCGTCGGCAAGCCATCTTCAATACCCATCAGCCCCATCAGTGTGGGGAAAAAATCCACAGTGGTGTAGGCGGTATGAATCACCTTGCCTGCCGGTACTTTGGCTGGATAGCGCAAAACAAAAGGAATCCCCACCGAGGTTCTATAGGGTAACCCCTTGTTCATCCGACAATGTTCGCACATCATATCTCCATGGTCCGAGGTGAAAACAACGATCGTATTCTCGGTCAAGTCATTCTCTTTCAAAAAAGTGATAATCTTACCCACATTATCGTCAATACAGCGAACCATACCGAAATACTTGGACAAGGTTGCCTGACTGAGCTTTTTCACTGCATTGGACGAACCACTCACCCAACCCGGCCGATTCTGTAATGCAGCCAGTACCTTGCGCATGGTAACTGGTTGCTGAAAAGTCAGATGATCGTACATCGTATCATAGGGAGCCCGAACTGTATTTGGCCCGTGAGGATCAGGTAAGGCGAGCATCAGGCAGAAAGGCTTGCCCTTGTCACGATCCAAAATCTCCAAGGAACGATCGACCAGCCAATCAGTGGCAAAACTCTTTTCATCCGCATCGCCCAAATCGTAAACCGGATTTCCCTTCTTCTTGCTTGCCACCTGCGGGCCCTCTTCGGTCATTTCAAATTTCTTCCAATGCCCTCGGTTGAACATAAATCGGTTATCGGAAAATCCAAATTTACGGACAGGTGCCCAACCGGGCTTCGCATTCCCATCCAGATGCCATTTACCCAAATAAGAAGTGGCGTAACCCCGTTGGCGAAGAACTTCGGCAAAGGTGACGATGGAATCTTTCATGGGCAAATTATTATTAGCCGACCCTGTTGCCTGTGGATAGATTCCAGATACCCACGACGCACGGGAAGGCGTGCAGACCGGGGAGGAGGCAAAATAATTAGTGCAAATCAATCCGTCCCTGGCCAGGGAATCAATGTTCGGAGTATCGACCTTATTGCCCTTACCCCAGACAAATGCCTGCTCTTCACTCATTTGCTCACGATAACATCCGAGCGTACGAAGGTTATGTTCATCCGTTTGAATGATAATTACATTGGGTTGACTTAGCCCAAAGGAGAGCATGGGTAGGAAGAGGATATAGAAGAGAACTCTCATATAAAATTGAAAAAGTTTATTCTTTTATTTCGGGTCGGTTCCAATCCTTGGATTGATAACCCTTTGGCTTTTCCGGTTTCTTTACCTCAACCACCTCTGCCTTCGGATCAAATAGTGGCCAGTCATCTGTCCGAAAGGGAGAAGCAGGAAATCCTTCTTTATTGTAAAGAAGATTACGACCGGATGGATTCATCGCCCAACCATAACGCACCGCAACTGGTTTTTTCACTTTAGAGGAAGACAAAATTACTGAATCCTGATCAATTTTGGCATCCGCCCAATGCCATACCCGGTCTTTAGCGGCGATTGCAAAGGAATCTATTTTCCCTTTACGTCCAGCCATCAGGCCTGACCCAATCGATTCAAACCGAAGAACAACCTTTGCCCCTTCCTGTAAGAACTCTGAAAAAACCGGGCCTTCATGTACAATAGGTAACCCATAAGTCTTCCCAAGTGCAAGAAACGCATGACGCAGCCCGATTGGCTTTTTGTTTTTGGGATGTAGCTCGATCGCATCTCCGGTGTCAATACTCACCGCCATTCCAGTGTTATAAACTTCCTGTGTCACTTTTCGCATACTCTCACGAATTACAGCCCAGCTTGCCCCCACTCCCTCCACCGGTTTGTTTTGATGAGGATTCCAACTCGGCAACTGAGTAAAATAAACAGGAAATCCATCGCTAACCGCCCCCCAGGATTCTCCATGCCAAGAATTTCGGTAATGCCCAATAAGCTGCTTCAATTGATTTGCATAATGTTCAGCCTGTGGTGCATTTTTGGCATTTCGTTCTCCTTGATACCAAACCATTCCTCGAATAGCGTAAGGACGTATCGGAGCAATCATTGCATTATAAATATGCCCGGGATATTGATGTCCCAAATTGGAGGGCTTGGTAATAATCGGAGGAGACAAGGACCTGAAGGCATTTTTCATCGTCTCTCCTCGGTCAATCTTGGCATTATATTCCTTTAATTCTTTTTGGTAATCGACCAATGCCTTTTGCCTGGTTTGGCCACGGGCAATTAGACGATTAGATCCATCGTCGAGCAATTTTTTATGGGCAATTGTACGGGGATCTACGGATTGAATATCCCAGGGCATCCATCCTTCAATCGGAGTACCGGCATATGCCCGCTGAATAATTCCGACTGGCACACCTAATTTCTGATGTAATTTCTTTGCAAAGTGGTAAGAAACTGCTGAAGTTTCGGCCGCAGACTTTGGATCACATGGTTTCCATTTTGCCAACCGGTCACGATTTTCCTGCAAAGGTTCGTGCCAATGTTCGCGGGCTGTTTTAAAAAACCTTAAATTAGGCAAATCCACCTTAGACTCTTTTTCTGCCTCAAAGGAGTTCTCCAAGGACCAGCCCATATTAGACTGACCTGCACATAACCAGACCTCCCCAATAGCAACATTTGAAAGCACCATTTTATTATCTCCCTGAATCGTCACCTCGTGACCAGTACCCGCTTTGGGAGCATATGAAATCACCATCCATTTTCCGTTTTTATCCGCGGTTGCCGAATTAGTCGTTCCCCAACTTGTGGACACGGTTATTTTCTCACCCGGTTTTGCCCAGCCCCATATCGGATTTCCACTCTGTTGCTGAAATACAGAATTATCCGAAAAGATTGCCGGTACTCGAACCTCACTCCATCCGTTAAAAGAAAATAAGAATCCAACAATAAACAGAAATAAATTTTTCATTTCTTACTCCTTAATTAATCGGATACAGGCTTCGGCAAAACGCTTGCCCAATAATTTATAGCCCTCTGCAGAATAGTGTAGATCATTTTTTATTTTTTTTTCTTTTCGGTTCAACCCATCGTTCAAATCATCCGTATCTACCCAAGCAAATTTTGGATTTCCCTTCGCCACACTGACCTGTATTTCTCTCACCTTGGTCCAATGAGGATATTTTTTATTGGCCATATCAAAATCACTTAAGCGGCCTATCACAAAAACAAGATCCTTTTTTTTCCATTTCAAATCTTTGGATAATTGGGCATGTAATCCAAGTAGGGCCTCTCCGTATAACTTGCCCCACCCCATCTTGGCATCCCTTTCACCCTGCATCCAGACAAAGCTGATACTACTCAACTTCTCCCCCTTGATCGCAGACTTCACCTTACTCATTAAACGATTATAGAGATCCCCCGACTGTTCCGGTTTATTTCCCTGCGGATCCAGCCATTCTTTCCACCATCGATGGATCGGTTGTCCACCCAGTGCATCCTGAATCACAATCACACTTTCTGTCCCAAATGCTATTTCTACAGTTGGGTTAAAAGCTTCATCTGGACGATGCCCCTGCATATTGGACTGCCCCGATAAAATGAACAAATGCTTACCCTTTTCAGCCGCGAAACAGAATGAAAAAAAGGCAGTCAAAAATACAGTGAATAAAATTTTGAATTTCATAAATAGAAAATTTCGTTTGGGGATCAGGATTTCTTTTTTGAGTTTTGGGTCTTATTACTTGGTTTCTCTTTTTTCCGTCTAAGATTTGATTCCTCTTCCAGTTTTTGGATATATGCTTCAACTAAATCTGGTTCGTCCCGGTTTTGAAAACATTCCAGTAAAGGATCTTTCGTTTGAACCATCCATTCTTCCAAAAGTACCATCAACCTATTTCTTACTTTCTCATGATTTGGGTGCTCAATTAAATTTTCCAGGCAGTCAGGATCTCTTTTTACATGATATAATTCCTGCGGTACACGATAACGATATAACTCCAGTCTATCATTCATCTGCTCATCCTCCTCAGCCAGTTTGACCATTCTTTTACAAGTTACTGTTCCATTTGTGGCAGTGGCAAATACACGCTCCCCATTGGACCATGGATTAAAAAGATACAGATGAGTCTTAGTTTGAATTCCGCGCATCGGATCTCGGGAACGACCTGCATTTTCATTATATTCCTTAATTACAAAATCACGCCCTTTTTGTTGTTGTCCTTTCAAAATCGAATAAAAGGATCGACCGTCCAGGCGTCTGGGTTTTGCCACATCAAGTGCATCTAAAACGGTGGGCAACAGATCAACAATCGATACCATGTGCTTTTTTTCAACTTTTCCAGCTTCGGTTACTTTGGGTAAACGAACCATCAGGGGGGTTCGCGTACTGTGATGGTAAAGTTGGGTCTTTGCAAAAGGCAGGGGCATTCCATGATCAGAAAGAAAGACGATCATCGTGTTATCCCATTGTCCGCTTTTCTTCAATGCCTTAAGAATCTCATTAAGGCAATCATCCGCACGCCTCACACTGCTGTAATAAAGAGCCAATTCTTCGCGAACTTCAGGATCCTCAAATAAAAAGCCGGGCACGGGTACCTCCTCAGCATTGAATATCCGACTAGGCACATAAGGATCCTCACCTCCACCCCGAACCTGGCTCCAGAAAGGTTTGTGTGGATCCGAAATATTTATGGAAAGAAAGAAAGGTTTACCGGACTTTTTCGCTATTTCAATCCCCCGTGAAGTAGAATTTCCATATGCTTTGGCATCTTTTATGTGAGCCTTTTGTCCGGAGGGTAAAATGGTTAGATCGTCATCCCAGCCATATGGTTGATAAGGACTGGAATGAGTTACCTTTCCATGAATTCCAGCATAGTACCCCGCCTCCTGAAGTAAATCAACCATATGGGGCCATCCCGGATCCGTCACTTTGTAAAAGCCCTCCACTTTATTGTTGTGAGAAATCAACCCGGAAAACATTACATTTCGGCAGGGGTTACAATTTCCCACCGTGACATGAGCATGTTCGAACCGGAGGGATTGAGAAGCCAGGCGATCCATGGTGGGTGTAGTCCCCTCTAATTCACACCCGTATACACCGACTGAATCACAGCTCATATCATCAACTGTCACCAGCAACAAATTCAAACGATTCGATTTTGCTGGTAAATCTAGACACGATACAAAAGTGGCAAACAATACAAACACACCACAACAAAGATAATTACAGGATTTCATATTTTAGTAAAACTTAACAAATTCATGAAAGTTTCACCTACCCAAATTGGCAAGATTATTGAGAATATTAAATACCAACTGCATTGAAAGTACTTGAGATAAACTTTTACCAATGATCTAAGGATAATTTTAAATAATAACTTGCGTGCTATTTTGAGGTATCTGTATTTATTAAAGCAACACGAAATCCTAATGTTTCATTACGGTATTTTTTAGAGCTGTAAAATCGTTTGGCTGAACGCACATTTTTAGGCCCATTAAACCAAGAACCTCCTCTTTTAACCTTATATAACCCATTCTCGGGAATTAAAGTATCAGAAACAAGATAATTATCTTTAGAATACCAATCTAAGCACCACTCCCATACATTTCCATGCATATCATAAAAACCACTTTGATTTGGTTTAAAGCTTCCACAATTAATTGTTCTGTAACTTTTCATTCCTTTTAATGATTGACCATATGGAATAGATGCATCGAAGTTTGCATCATCACTTGAAATGGTATTCCCAATATTAAAAGCTGTTCGAGTTCCTGACCTACAAGCGTACTCCCATTGGACTTCCGAAGGTAAAGTAAACCTCCACCCACCTTCTAACCTGCCAGCATTTAGCTCTAGAGCCGTTAGTTTTTCACAATAATTCATTGCTTCTGTCCAACTAACACTTTCAACAGGCAGCTCATCTCCTCGCCAAAAAAATGGTTTTTCTTTGATAATTAATTCCCATTGAACTTGCTTCACTTCACATTCACCAAGGTAAAAACCGTTATTAACAACTACTTCGCGCAACCTTTCTTCATCTGAACGACCTTCTTCACTTGGGGAACTACCCATCCAAAAACTACCAGGGCC